>JAHXHT010000020.1 GCA_025656435.1 Candidatus Thiodiazotropha sp. (ex Gloverina cf. vestifex)
CTGTGATTCGGGAACGCTTGTAATACCTATTTTTACTAATCATTTCTGAAGCTTAGCACCTGTTAATAGATGCTTAACTTCCTAAGACCCATAATTATTAGACGATGAATGCCTTTATTGACATTGCCGCACCGGGTATCAGTGAACTCAAACCCTACACGCCAGGTAAGCCAATTTCTGAGCTTGAGCGAGAGCTAGGGATCTCCCAATCTATAAAACTGGCCTCCAATGAAAACCCATTGGGCACCAGCCCCAAGGTGTCTGAGGCAATCCAGTCAGCAATACCGGAGTTGGCGCGCTATCCTGATGGCGGAGGATTCGAACTGCGACAGGCACTGGCCGAAAAGCACCGCATCGACCCCGCATGTATCACCCTGGGAAATGGCTCGAATGATGTGCTGGATATGGTTGCGCGGGTCTTCCTTGCGCCGGGGGGCGAATCCCTTTTTTCCCAGTACGCCTTCGCTGTCTATCCGATAAGCAGTCAGGCAGTAGGCGCAAATCTTGTGATTGCGCCCGCCAAGGAATTTGCACACGATCTGCAGGCCATGCGGGAACGGGTCACCGCCAAGACCCGGGTTGTGTGGATTGCCAATCCCAACAATCCGACAGGCACCTGGGTCGGCAAAGAGGCATTGTATACGTTTATTAACGATCTGCCGGCACAGGTAATCGTTGTGCTTGATGAGGCATATACAGAGTATGTCGATCAGAACGACTATCCCGATGGCAGTCAGTGGCTAAGCGAGTTCCCAAATCTGATTGTCACCCGGACCTTTTCCAAAGCGTACGGTCTGGCTTCTCTACGGATGGGTTATGCGCTATCGCATCCCGATATTGCCGATCTGTTGAATCGTGTAAGACAGCCCTTTAATGTCAACACGCTGGCCCAGGTGGGCGCTTTGGCAGCCCTGCAGGATCCGTCATTCATTGAGCGATCTGTTGAGGTTAACAGGGTTGGCATGGCGCAGTTAATGGCAGGCATGGAAAAGCTGGGCCTCAACTACATTCCCTCGGTAGGGAATTTCCTCACCGTAGATTTTGCTCGCAATGCTGGACCGATAGATCAGACGTTATTGCAATTGGGATGCATCACCCGGCCACTTGCGAATTACGCGATGCCGAATCATCTCAGATTCACTATCGGTCTGGAGGCGGAAAATACTCGACTGTTGGAAAGTCTTCAAAAGGTGTTGGTAGAATGATCGAGAGACTTGCCGTTATTGGCGTCGGATTGATTGGTGGCTCAGTCGCACTGGCCTTGCGGGAGACAGGCAGTGTCAAGACAGTTGTGGGCTGTGGTCGGAGTGAAGAGAATTTAATTCAAGCCAAACGATTGGGTATCGTCGATCACTACACTCATGATGTGGGGGAGGCGGTAGAGGGTGCCGATATGGTTCTACTTGCAGTACCCCTAGGCGCCATGAGAGAGACACTTTCCGGCATGCGCGATCATCTGAAGTCAAATGCGGTAGTGACGGATGCCGGCAGTGTAAAAGGCAGTGTTATTGAAGATCTGCGTGAGGTGTTCGGGGAGGTGCCGAGTTGGTTCGTACCTGGTCATCCCATCGCGGGTACAGAACGCAGTGGTGCAGATGCTGCTTTCGCATCGCTCTATCAGAATCGTCGAGTGATATTGACGCCCACTTCGGAGACAGAGGCCAAGGCTGTATCCCGCGTGGAAGAGATGTGGCAGCAGTGCGGCGCCGATATTACCCGCATGCTGGTTGAGCATCATGATGAGATTCTGGCGGCGACCAGTCATCTGCCCCATATGCTGGCATTCAGTCTGGTGGATAGTTTGGCACGACTTAAAGATAATGATGAGATCTTTCGTTATGCTGCCGGTGGTTTTCGGGATTTTACCCGTATCGCCTCCAGCAATCCGGTGATGTGGCGCGACATCTGTCTTGCCAACCAAGATCACCTGAGCGCCATGTTGACCCGTTTTGCTGATGAACTTCATGAGTTGGCGGCAACCCTTGATCAGGGTGACAGTGAAGACCTGCTGGAAATCTTTGAGCGGGCGAAACGGGCAAGAGATAGATATGTAGATGGCGTGGAGTAAGGGTCTGTAACGACTTTCTGTATTACATATAACGCCACTGAGTAAATCGTTAAAATGCAAGGTAAGAAGTCTTTGAAATATCAGGTCGAGCCAGGTGGTAGCCTCAATGGCAAGTTACGGGTACCCGGCGACAAATCCATATCCCACCGCTCGATCATGTTAGGTTCCCTCGCGGATGGGGTGACTGAAGTGACAGGTTTTCTCGAAGGCGAAGACAGTCTGGCAACCCTTAATGCCTTCCGTGCCATGGGTGTCGAAATAGAAGGCCCCCATGCAGGACAGGTTCGTATCCATGGTGTCGGCATGCATGGATTGCGTGAGCCGGACGCCCCGCTGGATTTAGGCAATTCCGGCACCTCTATGCGGCTGCTTTCCGGGCTGTTGGCCGGTCAGGACCTGTCTATTACACTCACCGGCGACAGTTCGCTTTCAGGGCGTCCGATGAAGCGAGTCATTGAACCGCTGACCCGGATGGGCGCCATCATTGGTGCTACCGAGGCAGGTACAGCGCCATTGGTTATTTCTCCCAACAGTCAACTCAAGGGGATCGATTACTCACTGCCTATGGCCAGTGCACAGGTTAAATCCGCAGTACTGCTGGCCGGTCTCTACGCACAGGGAGAGACCGTGGTGACTGAACCGGCGCCTACCCGGGATCATACGGAGCGGATGTTGCAGGGTTTCGGCTACCCAGTGAAACGGGATGGGAGTCGTGTCTCGCTGGTGGGTGGTGGAGCACTCAACGCCTGCCGAATCGATGTCCCCGCCGATATCTCATCTGCCACCTTTTTTCTTGTGGGGACATCCATCTCACCGGATTCAGAGATGGTTTTAGAGCACGTGGGTATCAATCCAACCCGCGATGGTGTGATATCGATTCTACGACTGATGGGTGCCGATATTGAGATTGAAAACGAACAAGTGGTTGGTGGTGAGCCGGTGGCTGATATCCGCGTCCGCTCGAGTCGGTTACACGGGATAGATATTCCTGAAGATCTGGTGCCGCTGGCGATCGATGAGTTCCCGGCCTTGTTTATTGCTGCCGCCTGTGCAGAGGGTGTCACCCGTCTTACCGGTGCCGAGGAGCTATGTGTCAAAGAGAGTGACCGAATCCAGGTGATGGCGGATGGTCTGGCTGTGCTGGGTATCGAAGCCGAACCGACGACGGATGGTCTGAAAATTCGCGGGGGGCGTTTGACCGGCGGCTGTGTAGAGAGTCAGGGTGACCATAGAATAGCCATGTCCTTAGCCATGGCAGCCCTGCGCGCCTCGGGAACAGTAGAAATTCTCGATTGTGCCAACGTCAATACCTCATTTCCGGGATTCGTTCATGTCGCGAATCAGTCGGGATTGCACATTCGACAGTCGGAGGTCTCGTGAGCCAAGTGCGGATTATCACCGTAGACGGTCCCTCTGGCTCCGGCAAAGGCACCATATCCCAGCGGGTGGCGGAACACCTGGGATGGCATTTTCTCGATAGTGGTGCAATCTACCGTGTACTGGGTGTTATGGTTGATCGTGAGGATATCAGTATTGATAGTGTTGATAAAATAGTGGAACTTGCGAGGAACATGCCGCTATCTTTTATTGGGGAGCAGGCCATGCTCGCCGGTGAGGATGTCACTGGAGAGATTCGCACGGAAACGGCCGGAAATCGGGCTTCAAAGGTGGCAGTCATTCCAGAGGTACGCAGTGCATTGCTGGAATGGCAGCAGAAATATGCAAAAACCCCTGGACTTGTGGCTGATGGGAGAGATATGGGGACAGTGGTTTTTCCTCAGGCCCAGGTTAAGATTTTTCTTACGGCAAGCCCTGAGGAGAGGGCGAAAAGGCGCTATAAACAGTTGAAAGAAAAGGGATTGGGTGTTAATCTCGCCCGTCTCATTGAAGAGATCAGAGAGCGTGACGAGCGTGACAGCAAACGCACAGTGGCGCCGCTACAGGCGGCAGACGGCGCGTTGACGTTGGACTCCACGCAATTGTCGATTGGTGAAGTTTACAGTCAAGTGATGCGAAAGGTGCATGAGACCTTTGCGGATCTATCGGGTAACTGACATCAGGCAATACTCTTAAAGTAATGAGATGTGGCGGCCGGTTTATTATCGGCTATTTGTTTAACCTACTAACGAACTGGCGAAACATCTTTAACGCATAAAGATTGTTTTCGTCGATGCAACCGAGTGTTGCAGGAAACCCAAATCCATGACCGAAAGTTTTGCAGAATTATTTGAGGAGAGCCTCTCCAGTACTCAGCTTCGCACCGGCGCCATTATCATTGGTACCGTCATGGACATCACGTCCGAAGCTGTCATCGTCAATGCCGGCCTGAAATCTGAAGGTGTCATTCCCCGCGTCCAGTTCCTGAATCCAGATGGTGAGATTGAAGTCGCCGTCGGTGATCAGGTCGAAGTTGCGCTTGATGCAGTGGAAGATGGCTACGGTGCAACCCGGCTCTCCCGTGAAAAGGCCAAGCGTGACCAAGCTTGGAAACAGCTTGAAAAGGCACATGAAACTGACGAGACCGTCATCGGTCGAATCAACGGTAAAGTCAAAGGCGGCTTCACTGTTGAACTCAGCGATATTCGAGCGTTCCTCCCCGGCTCTCTGGTTGATGTTCGGCCGGTACGTGATACCGCGTATCTGGAAGGCAAGGATCTCGAGTTTAAGGTGATCAAACTCGATCGCCGCCGCAATAATGTGGTTGTCTCCCGCCGTGCTGTTGTTGAACAGGAATACAGTGAAGAGCGCGATAAACTGCTTGAGAATCTCCAGGAAGGCCAGGAGATCGTTGGCGTGATCAAGAATCTCACCGACTACGGTGCATTTGTCGACCTGGGCGGTATCGATGGTCTGCTGCATATTACCGATATGGCTTGGAAGCGTGTCAAGCATCCTTCCGAGGTAGTTGATATCGGCGATGAGATCAATGTTAAGGTCTTGAAGTTTGATCGTGAGCGTAACCGTGTCTCCCTGGGTCTGAAACAGATGGGTGATGATCCTTGGGTCGCATTGGCGCGCCGTTATCCAGAAAGCACCCGCCTGTTCGGTAAGGTCACCAATATTGCGGATTACGGCTGCTTTGTTGAGATCGAAGAGGGTGTCGAAGGTTTGGTGCACGTCTCCGAGATGGATTGGACCAACAAGAACGTACATCCTTCGAAGATTGTCTCCTTGGGAGATGAAGTCGAAGTCATGGTGCTGGATATCGATGAGGAGCGTCGTCGCGTTTCCCTCGGTATCAAACAGTGTAAATCGAATCCCTGGGATGAATTTGCCGCTACCCACAACAAGGGCGATCATGTCAGTGGCAGCATCAAATCGATCACCGATTTTGGTATCTTCATCGGCCTGGATGGCGGTATCGATGGTCTGATCCATCTTTCCGACATCACTTGGGACGATGAAGGTGAAGATGCGATTCGCAAGTTCAAGAAGGGTGACGAACTGGAGACAGTCGTACTTTCAGTCGATCCCGAACGTGAGCGTATCTCGCTAGGTGTTAAGCAGCTTGCACAGGATCCTTTCTCCTCTTTCGTGGCCGCTCATGAAAAAGGCAGCTTCGTCAAAGGTAAGGTGGCTGAGGTGGATGCCAAAGGTGCCGTTATCTCCCTGGAGGATGGGGTTGACGGTTATCTGCGTGCCTCGGAACTTTCCCGCGATCGTGTCGAAGATGCACGTAGCATATTGAAAGAAGGTACGGATATTGAGGCGAAGTTCCTGGGTGTGGATCGTAAGAACCGCACGATTTCGCTTTCGATAAAAGCAAAAGATGCCGATGAAGAGGCAGCTGCAATCAAAGGCTATGCCCGCGATGCAGCTACCAGCGCCCCGACACTGGGCGACCTGCTGAAAGAACAGATGGATAACCAGGGCGACTAAGGAAATATCCGCCTAATATCAGCAGTTTCTGAGGCTTTGATACTGGACGGGGACCGCGTTGCGGTCCCCGACAATCAGCAAACTGGAGAACGGAGAAGAATGACAAGATCCGAGTTGATTGAAATTATTGCCAAGGAGCAAAGCCATCTTGCATGCCGGGATGTGGAATTGGCGGTCAAATGCATGATTGAGCGCATGAGCCAGTCTCTGGCTTCAGGTGAAAGGATTGAAATTCGTGGGTTTGGCAGCTTCTCGTTGCATTTTCGGCCACCACGAATGGGGCGTAATCCCAAGACTGGTAAAACGGTTGCTCTATCTGGTAAGTATGTACCCCACTTCAAGCCCGGCAAAGAGCTGAGAGACAGGGTTAACCAGGGATTTGCCGAGGAGGAGGCACTGCAAGAATCCGTATCTTAAGGATTCGCCACCTGCCTCTTATTGGATTTAGCATTTACTGGTCTGCTGTGGTTGCAGTTGGCTTTTCTCTATCACCATCTCTTCAGGGAATGTGCAGTCGAAGCGACTGCCTACGCCCGGCTGACTGGAGATGCGTAGTTCCCCGTCATGTCTTCCGATAATATGCTTTACAATCGCGAGGCCGAGCCCGGTACCACCGGATTGGCGTGAGCGAGCTTTGTCTACACGATAAAATCTTTCAGTCAGACGTGGGATAGCATGCTGTTCAATGCCTGGACCTGTATCACTGACGCTGAAGCAGGCTGTCTCCTCCTGACGTCTCCAACTGACAAATATTTTAGTCTTGGGTGGTGTGTGGATGATGGCGTTGTAAATAAGATTGGAAAAGGCGCTGAGTAATTCGCTCTCTTCGCCGACTACGCAAAGCCCACCATCCGCATCCAGTGTAATGTCATACTCGCCCTTTTGATCTGCCAACGCCTTTGCCTGATCGACAATCTTGTTCAGCAATTCAGCGACGAATACGGGCTTTTCCGAAGAAGGAGCCTTACCCATTTCAAGGCGGGATAGGGCAAGCAAATCGTTGATGATGGTATTCATCCTTTCGGCCTGCTGCAGCATGAGAAGGAAAGGCCGTTTCTGAAACTCCTGCATTTCGTTGTCGCTTAAGTTCTCTAAGAAACCTGAAATAACTGTCAATGGGGTGCGTAATTCATGGGATACATTCGAAACGAAGTCACGACGGGTCTGATTTAGGTTGTAGAGTTCTGTAATGTTTCTGACGACCAACAGTCGTTGTGCTTTTTTGCTGCCAAAGGGGGCTACGCGCAGGGAAAGGATAATCGCCCGGTTGATTGGTGAAGGAAACTCGAGAGGTTTTTGATAATCAGGCGCTTCGAGATACGCCTTGAGGCCCTCTAGGTGTAGAAGTTGGTCCACTGCTACACCTTCATCCCGTGGCCAGCTGATATTCAGTAATTGGTTGGCGGCAGGGTTTGCCCATTCTAGGCTGCCTGGCTTACTGAGTATTAGAAGGCCGTCGGGTATGGATGTTGCTACCTTCCTGAAACGGGAAGCAAACCTGTTCAGTGTACGCTTACGTTTACGGCTACGCATACGATGCCGCGCCAGCTCTTTATAGATCAGACCCCATATGTCGGGAGGGTAGGGAGGCGAAATCTGCGATTCACTATCGATCAAGCTGGCAAGTCTGGTCAGATAGTAAGCGTGTTTAGCAAAATAGGCGATCAACGAGAGACCGATAGCGATGTAGGGTTGCTTTGTCAAATAGCCAATTGTGCTGAAAATCAGCAGGATGCCCAACAGCTGACTGATTTCAATTTTGATGTACTGCTTCACGAAGTTACCTGGACATGCTTCTGTTTTGTTGGTGTAAACCTGTACCCGACACCGCGAACGGTCTGGATGTAAGCGTCATGCCCAGAAGGCGTCAGGATCTTTCTCAATCTACGGATATGCACGTCAACAGTACGCTCTTCCACATAGGCATTGTCTCCCCATACCTTGTCGAGGATTTGAGAGCGGGTATAAGCCCGCTCAGGGTGAGACATGAAGAAGTACAGCAGATTATATTCTGCAGGTGAAAGGTTGGCGGGATCCCCTTGCAGGGTAACCAAGTGCTGTACCGGATCTATGTGTAAACCATTAAATTCTAGAGAAAGCTCTTGCTCGATATGGGTGCTGCGTCGAATTACCGCCTTGATGCGTGCTGCCAGTTCCCTGGGTGAAAAGGGTTTGGTGATATAGTCGTCGGCACCACTGTCGAGACCCTCAACCTTGTCAGATTCATCGGCCCGGGCAGTGAGCATGATGATGGGTGGGGAACTCTTCTGGTTCTTCTGTTTGATCTCTTTGGTGAATTCAAGACCGGAGCGGCCGGGCAGCATCCAGTCCATGAGAATTAGATCGTAGGCATGCTCACCGAGGAGCCTACGAGCATCCTGGGCATTATCTGCTTCGTTGACGACATATCCTCTTGGTTCGAGAGTGAAACGGATCATCTCGCGGATTTCAGGTTCATCCTCGACAATCAGAATTCTTTTCATGGTTTCAAGCGGCTGCAAATGATGATTGTAAAAAGGAAATATGACACTTAAAGGATGAGAGTCCAAGCCAGGGCAATTGGATTATCGGTTACTCGGCGTGCAAATCGGCATGTCTGTTGTGAAAGTGACTTATTTATGCAACTGGTTTTTAAATCCTAAGTCAATGGTTTCTGTTGAATAGAGTAATCTAACATATTGAATTTTAATATAAAAATTAATTTATGTATATCCGGCACGATTAAATTAACAAAGTTATGCAGGTTGAAATGTGCCGAAAAATATCCCTTCAGCCAGTTGTGATTCAAGGTGTTAGCAGTGATAATTCACTACTGGGCCCATAGCGGCGAGAGATTTTAGAAACTCAGTGGAAAATTACCTGATTCTGGCAGTACTGTTGGTGCTGTCTGGCCTTTTCTCCGGATCAGAGACAGCATTGGTCTCTCTTTCCATGGCTCGGGCGGAGTCCCTCTACAAGGAGGGTAGGAGAGGCGCACAAGCCCTTTTCTTCCTAAAAAAAGATCCCAGCCGAATGCTGATCACCATTCTGATCGGCAATAATGTGGTGAATATTGCGGCCTCGGCGATAGCGACGGTTATCGCTACTGACTATTTTGGTGATAGTGGGCCTGGCATCGCCGTCGGCGTACTGACCATACTTATCCTGGTCTTCGGGGAGATCACGCCAAAAAGTCTCGCTACCCGCTTTTCCGAGCGGATTTCTCTGTTCATTGCGCCGATTATCTACGGCTTCATGCGCATGATCTATCCGCTTGTCTGGCTGTTTCTGCAGTTCACCAACTGGGTTCAGTCTTCGACCCGGGCAATGGAAGATCCTCTTGTGACTGAGTCCGAAGTGATTACACTCATTGAGCACGGTGAGGAAGAGGGTGTCATCGATACCGGCGAGCGGGAGATGATCGAGCGCATCTTCAACTTTAATGACCTCAAGGCCGAGGATGTCATGACCCCAAGGCGGCAGGTATTCCGCCTCGATGGAAGACGCACGCTACGTGACGTTTTACCTGAAATTCTTGAGCAAAACTACTCACGTATTCCACTCTACAAGGCAGATGCGGACGAGATTGTCAGTTTGGTTATTTTGCGTGATCTGATCAGCCTCATTGCAGCCGGTAATCTCGATGTGGAGATTGACACTTTGGGTCAGGAACCACTGTTCACGCCCGCGAATACGCCCATCGATGAACTGATTCGGACCTTGAAGACCAAGAGTCGACATCTTGCTGTGGTGGTCGATGAGCATGGCGCTATGGTCGGAGTTGTCTCTCTCGAAGATCTGCTGGAAGAGCTTGTGGGTGAGATCTACGACGAATCTGATGTGAAACCGGAGGACCTGATGGTACTGGATGACGAGAGGATTCTCGTCAAGGGCACTGCTGAGTTACGTGTCGTGGAGGAGTTCTACGGTTTGGATATTCCGGGCAAACCGACTGACACCATCAATCGGTGGCTACTTGAGCATACGGAACGTATTCCCTCCAAAGATGAGGTTTTTGTGCTTGATGGCCTCTCCATACGCGTACAGGAAGCATCGTCAAGACGCATTCATCATGTGGTTTTGCAAAAAATAGCGGAAGATGCCGATGACGCCGGCGGATCTTCTGATGATTCGGCTTAAGTAAGTTCTCAAAGTTATGGCCGCAAGATGACCGGCCATGACTTGCAGGACTTGTTTAATCTGCGGCTGTCTCCATACCACCAATAGACATTGTGTCATGTTCGACCAGTTGCGCGATTCTGTCGGCAAAATGGTAGATGCGCCGTAACTTCTCAATGATTTCCACCTCCAACGTGTAGGTCGACAAGCGATTGGGTGCATCTGCAACCAGACGGCTTGCCTGATGACTGGAGGCGGCATCAAATAGCTGCTCAACGGTAGTTTTCATGCCTATGACCTGATCGGCAAGATCCTGGTCATGCATTTTGACTGCCCGTATCGCAAGCGCCACTGCCTGTGATATCTGGGTGTGCAGATGATGTAGCATACGTTGTGTTTCCGGACTGACTTTCAACTGCTCCTGAATGATTTTGTATCCCAGTCCCACCATATCTCGCTCAATCAAATCAGCCAGGTATTCCAGGTCGTTGATGACCGACATCAGCCTGAGTATGGAAGCAGACTGTGATTCAGACAGTGCTTTTCGGCTGAGGCGGCCAAGATAGCTGACGATATGCTGATGGAGCACATCGACTTTCTCATCCATTTCACGGATTGATGAGAGCTTGGGTTTATCGCTCTCCATCATGGCAGGAAGAATCTCATTCAGCATAGTTTCAACCTGCGCACCCGCACGGCTGATTTCGAGCCTGGCCATATCGAGCGCCAATGAGGGGGTTTCAAGTAGCTCCTCATCAAGATAGCGGGGCTTGGTGATGGGTGCTTCTTCCAATGGTTTATCTGGGACGAGCATTTCCACGATGCGGGCAAAGCTACCGATAAATCCGATAAAAATCAGGGTATTCGCCAGATTGAAAATAGTATGGGCATTGGCAATCTGCCGAGGTGTATCCACAGCTAAACGGGCGCTTGCAGGAAGATCAGAAGAGACCGGTGAAATCAGCATCACGAACTCAGCGAGATTTGGAATAAATGCCAACCAGAGAAGCACGCCTGCAACATTGAATAAGACATGAACTAATGCCGCACGGATGGCTTCGCGAGGTTTTCCGATAGCAGCCAGCATAGCAGTCACACAGGTACCGATATTTGCGCCAAAGGCCAGTGCAATGCCTGCTGGCAAAGTAATGAAACCTTGGCTCGCCATGACAATTACGATGCCTGTGGTAGCGGATGACGACTGTACAAGCGCAGTGAACAGGGCTGCTATCAGGATACCGATGAAAGGATTTTCCATCTTCACCATGAGATCAAGAAAGGGCTGGTAACTGCGTAGAGGCGCCATGGCATCGCTCATGATGCTCATGCCGAAAAAGATCAGACCCAGTCCCATAAGCATAGTGCCGTAGTGTTTGATCTTCTCATTCTTGGAAAAGAACCAGGCACTGAAACCGACAGCGATCATCAGCATGGCATATTTCGTCACCTTGAAAGCAACGATTTGTGCCGTGATGGTGGTGCCGATGTTAGCACCCATAATGACGCCAGCAGACTGGGCCATCGACATCAGGCCGGCGGAAATGAAGCCGACGACCAGCACTGTGGTAACAGAGGATGATTGGATGACGGCGGTGACAAATGCACCGGTTATCGCTCCCATGAAACGATTGCTGGTCAGTTTTGCCAGCACCAGTTTCATACGCTCACCAGCGACAGACTTCAAGGCTCCCGCCATCTGTTCCATGCCGAAGAGAAAGAGGGCCAGACCACCGAAAAGCTGGATCGCCATCTTCATCCAGTCAGGTGTTGCTGTCAGCGGATCGGCGGCAAAAACCGAGTGGCTGAAGAGGACGAGGCTAAGTACTAACAGCAGCAGTTGTAAGATTGTCGATTTCTGACCGGACATATACTGGAAGAGGAAGTTATTGTTAGTCACTTTTTTACCAGGGTCACAGGAATCTGGCACAAGCGCACCAGTTGTTCTGCCTTTGAACCAAGTAAAATATGCTTCAGACTGGTTCGTCCCCGGTTACCCAAAACAAGCATTTCAGGCCCCACCTTCTCGATAACCTGTAAAATCTTGGTGACGGTCAGGCCGGATACCATGACGAGTTCGGCCTTTTTCAATACAGACTTGATATCAGGGTGTCTGTCAATCTGTTTCTGAATGAACTCATCCATCATTTCAGCGGCGATCTCTTCCAATCGCTTGAGTCTTTTTTTATCACCCTTCTTGATCTTTTTGTCAGAGTAGTAACCAGGTGAGCCTGCCTGATCATGGACCACATGTAACACGATCAGTGTGTCACCCAGGCGTTTGGCAAGTTTTGCGGCGTAGACGACTGCACTGGCGGAATCGTCAGAGAAATCGACAGCAGCAAGTATTTTTTTATTCTTCTCTACCTCTGGCATCAGCTACCTCCGTTCGTATCGTGGCTCTTGAGCCTGTATTTAAAATGGTACATCAGCTTTTCGCGCATACGTTTCTCTTTATGTTTTTTTGCTGCCTCAAGTCGGCGCTCTGCAACACCAACGAGAGTTTCCTGGCAGTTAAGTGATTTATCATCCTCAGAAGGAATTCGCCGGACATAGGTACCGTCAGCTTGCATATCCCAGGCCGCGTGTTTGTCCACAAGTTGTACATCGAGCATCAGACGCAATTCCTGTCGCAGGGCTGGAGGCTCAACAGGGACCAACACCTCGACACGCTTCATGAGGTTACGCTGCATCAGGTCAGCGGAACCGATGAAGTACTCTTCATCACCACCATTCTGGAAGTAGGTAATTCGAGCATGCTCCAGAAAACGGCCGACGATACTCACTACACTACCGCTTTCGCTTAAACCGGGGATGCCAGGACGAAAGCGGCAGGTATCCCTGACAATCAGCTGAACCTTAACGCCTGCACGTGTGGCCTTATAAAGGGCCTTAACGATGTCCTGGTCTTCCAGCGCGTTCATCTTCATCTGAATCAAACCAGGATTCTCAGCGCTGTGTATTTTTATTTCGCGTTCTATTTTGCTCAGTAGAGACTGCTTCAGGGTATAGGGTGCAGCAAGGATTTTTCGATAGCTGGGAGGTGGGGAATAACCTGTCAGGTAGTTAAATAGTTCGGTCAGATCCTGGCCGATGTCTTCGTCGCAACCAAGCACACCCAGGTCGGTGTAGAGACGGGCCGTACCTGCATGGTAGTTACCTGTGCCAATATGATAGTAGCGGCGCAGTTGAGAGTAGTCCTTACGGATCACCATGATCAGTTTACTATGTGTCTTCAGGCCGATGACACCGTAAGTGACGTGAATGCCTGCCTGCTCGAGTCGTCTTGCCCAGCGGATGTTGGCTGCCTCATCAAAACGGGCCTTCAGTTCCACCAATACTGCCACTTGCTTGCCGTTGCGGGCGGCCTTGATCAGGGAGTTGAGCACATTGCCATCCGCTGAAGTGCGATAGAGTGTCATCTTGATGGCAAGTACCTTGGGATCTTCTGACGCAGTACGTAAGAAGCGCTCAACAGTGGTATTGAATGACTCGTATGGATGCTGCAGCAGCAGCGAACCGTGGTCACGAATGATATGAAAAATATTTCGCCGATCATGAGCGAGCTGGGGATGATCGACAGCGTGATGAGGTATGTCCCGCAACTCGGGAATGTTCAACATCGCCAGTTCAAAAAGATCCTTCATGGCCATCATACAATCGACTTCGAACACATCCTGCGATTCATTCAGACCAAGTTCCGCTGCCAGCATCCCTCGATGAGTCGGATTCATACCTTTGGCGACTTCCAGGCGGACGATAGGTGCAAAGTGGCGTTCACGGAGTTCGATCTCGATCATCTCAAGCAGATCATTGGCTGACTCTTGATCAAGTTCGACGTTGGCATTGCGAGTGACGCGGAACAGGTTGCAGGACTCGATATCCATGCCGGGGAAGAGCATGTCCAGATTGTTGGTGATCAGATCATCCAACGTGATGAAGGTGTTATTCTCTCCCACCCGGATCATGCGCGGTGAGACATCCTTGCTGACCGGTACCTTGACTCTCGCCATATGGACATCATGTCCACTAGGGAAGCGCAAGGTGACCAGCAGATTGAGTGTCAGGTTGGAAATGAAAGGGAAGGGGTGGCTGGGGTCCATCGCCAGCGGTGTCAGCATGGGGAAAATATTCTGCCGGAAGTGGTCGCGCAGCTGCAGTTGATTGGCTTCGCTCAGGTTCTGGTATTCGGTAATTTCGATCTCAGATGCCTCTAAAAGATCGACCAGATCGTAATAGATGCTTTGCTGTTCACGCTGCATTTCACGAATCACATGGTGGCATTCGATCAATTGTTGAGTTGGCGATCTGCCATCGATAGCCGGCGTGGTCAAGCCAGCGGCCACTAACTGTTTCAAGCCGCCGATGCGCTTCATAAAGAATTCATCGAGGTTGTTATTGACGATGGCAAGGAATTTAACCCTTTCCAGCAAGGGATTTCTTGCTTGATCGGCCTCGTTCAGCACACGGCTGTTAAAAGCTAGCCAGGTCAATTCACGGTTGAGATAGAGAGAGGAATCGTTGAGATCCATCTCGGGTTGTTGTTCGTCAATAATCGCCGGGGCGGCTGAGGGTTTTGCAGTTTGAGTGTTGGACTGTGGCATGGTGTTATTGAGTATCTGTTGATCAGAATATTTATTGGAGATATCTGACTAAGTATATGCCCTGGAATCTGATCTGTGTGTAAAAGTTGCCTGTTATGTCGGGTCAAAGAAAAAAATCGCAATCCTCCGGTTTTAGATTCTCTAACCGATCCATGTGGTCCAGCATTGACAAGAGAAATCCACTGCTGTCGATACGTGTCAGGCCGCCACTCGAACAAGAGGACTCACCAAAGGTGTGGACGGTATCGATCCTGCATTGAGGGCCACAGATCAGACCGGGTACGGGATCGCCCGTATGTCTGCCCGAATTGCTATCCGTGGAGTGATCACCGGTAATGCCGATGACGAGTGACTCATTCATAAGTGGCGCGATGGCATCATCGATCTTTGATAGCAACTGGCGCTTACTGGCCGGGTCCTTATCGTGAGAGCAGATATCAGGTCCCTTGATGTGTAGGAATACCAGGTCATGTGTCTGTAGCGCGGCTTTGGCGGTTGCGACTTTCTTCTGTAGGTCCGTATCGGGCAAGGCGGTAAAACAGGGGTCACGAAATAGTGTGAAACCGAAAAGATTGCCCAGTCCGAAGACGGTCTCCTCACCGGAGATGACGGCTGTACTGACTTGGAAATGTTGCAGTGTTGTCTTGATATTATGCAGCTCCCCTGGGCTTCTACAGATTATTCCATTCGCCGGCAAGAGGCCTTGGGCAACTCGATGTTGGTTGACCGGGTGCTCTGAGAAACGGTCATAAATGAGGTCGGTTAAGCGATTGACCGCTGCTGCGGTACGAACGGCATCGCTATCTTCATCATCGAGCGCCTTGCTGGTGAGTACGCCTTGTGTACGATAGTGGTTGCCAGGATCTGTATTGGAAATACGGTGAGACAGATGATCACCACTGAGCTTAAGTACAACACGATGTTGAGTGGCTGGGTGCAGACTGGCATGAATACCCTCGCCAAGATCGAGTTCGCCCAGATCTGATGCCAGCTGATTGAACCCTTCATCGATTCGCCCAGCTCGCCGGTTGAGGATTTTGTGTTTTTGTCCGCTTTTCTCCAACGTGGCGAAGTTGCAGCGGAGGTAGATGGCGTTCTCTTTGTGATTAAAGCCTATGCCGGCGGCTTCTACCGGTCCTCGCGCCAGTTTCAATGCCTGCTTTCTCGGTAAACCGAAAAGCAGACTCATGCCGGTATGGGTACCGACCGGCATACCAGGATGCAGCGGATCGATCAGGCCACACTGACCTGCGTCGGCAAGTCTGTCCATGTTCGGTGTTTCGGCCGACTCAAGTGGTGTTCGTCCTCCGAAACCCGGAATTCCCCTGTCACCCAAGCCATCAATAACAATCATCAGGCCTTTGTAGGAGGTCAGCATGATAACGCTCTCTTGATTATTCTATGTTGAAGATATCATCCACCTTGGTATTAAAATCCTTTTGCAGTACCTCGATGATGGATCGCATCACCCGATCAGTTGTCTTCTCTTTGTCGTTATTTTCAATGATATGCATGGTGCTGTTATCGGCTTCCGATAGCAGATAGGATTGTAACAGCCAGATGCATTCGAAGTTTGTTAGGTATTTACTCTCTTCACTGCGTTTGGGAGAGATGACACCTCTGCCTTTGAGTTGCAGTTTGAGTTTGTCCTGCTTCAATACTGCAAGCATGATTGGCACGATGACGGCATTCTCCACCTGCTTGAATCGATCAGTTAATGCCGGATGGATGTGGACACCCTCAACAATCAAAGAGACACGCTCATTAAGTGCCCGATACACCACTGCTTCACAGGGTACGGAGAGCAGTTCAGACTGATGCAGATAGCCATTGATCATCAGCTCCTCAGTGATCTCCTTAACCTCTTTGATAGAAGGCATTTTTCTCCATGCATTGAAAGATGAGATATGTAGCGCGGGAAGCAGGCGTTCCGGAATCAGCATGCGCATGACTTCTCGCAGCATATCGGTGGACTGTGTGCGTATGATGCCGAGCCGGTGGGCGACTTCGGTGGCTATGGTGCTCTTTCCGCAACCGGTTGTGCCGCCGATCAAGAGGATTAACGGCCGACTGCCTCGCTTGTAGTCGATCCAAACAAGATAGCGTTTCGCTGCCTCTTTGCCAAACTGGCGTTTCAACTCTTCGTAAGTGATTTTACCGATATAGTCACTCTGGACCTCTTCCTGCATGGAGTCGGCAAGTTGCTGGTAGAGTGATTGCGTAATGAATGAGGCCTTATCAGTAGAAAGGCCGGTGGAAGTCAGTGAGCGACGATGCTCTATGCGTGAAAAAGGCGAGCTCACGCCAGATCGGCTGCGTACTTTGATTGTGGCAACCTGACTGCTGGATTCGTAAGCTTCTATGATATCGGTTTCATTGAGTTTTTTGAGTTCACTCAATACCAGACGTCGCAGTTCTTGCGTCGATATATCGGGTTTGTTGCTGATCTGTTGACGAATTTCGCTGGAAAGTTGGTATGCACTTTCGAACGATAGCCCGGCATCCGTGAGGGATCGAGTCAGAATGCCCCTGAGAAACGGTGTGGTGGTTCCCTCAAAAGAGTCGGTAATAAGGGTCTTTGCCATGTCCTTGCACCAGTCAAACGTTTAGCGGTGGCTGTGTGGGATTCTGTTGATCTATCTCTACTGGTCCTCCTATATTTGACTATTCTGAGCCAATCGTCCAGCGATAACGAGATGTGCTTTTCCTGCTCCATTGCGAGTAGGTGGAAATAAATGTAAACAGTCGTTATGTATCCTGGTTATCCCAAACGTAAACAGCTTCTGCCTTGTTGCCTGGCTCGGTGTAATGAAGTGATTTGCAGAGTGATTTGATCAGTAGAATGCCTCGTCCGCTAAATAGCTCCTCCTCTGTCTGTTTGGGTTTATGTTGTTCAAAGTCAAAACCGCGCCCACTGTCCTCAATCTGTATGACCATGTAGCCACCATCCTCAAGTGTGTGAATTCGCAATCCAATTCGAATCTGTCCCTGACTCAGAGACTGTAGCCGTTGTTCGCGCTGTTGGAAGTAGTTGGTGAAACCGTCCTCGCCCTGTTTGATTTCTGAGTCGAGATGCAGAATGCCATGATCCAGCGCGTTGATATAAAGTTCGGTCAATATGGTGAAAAGCGGTCGACGATGCTCATGCAGTCCTGCGGTTTCCTGTATGTACAAGCGTGTCGCTACCTCGTGAAAGATTTTGGGACATCCGAGTCCCCAAAATCGACTCGCCAACGCGACAGCCGTTATGCCCCGACCG
>JAHXHT010000021.1:0-410 GCA_025656435.1 Candidatus Thiodiazotropha sp. (ex Gloverina cf. vestifex)
AAGTTGTTTGCTTCATGGGGTCTATATAATGATTGGCCTAGAATGTGCACCATTATCCCTCAATCGATGGATTCGTTCAGAGCTTCCCCAGATTGCTGGAAAAAACAACGAAAGCAGTTCCAGAACTATCAAGCCAGCCGAAACAAGTACGATGGTACCTGGGGCATAGATCAAAAACCCGCTGCCTTGTCCACCCGCTTCCTTTAGCGTTTTCAATAACTTATAGAGAAAGACAAACCAAACGACATTTTTGACGATTTCAAGAATCTGGTAGATGGACATCGTCCAAGCGTGTCGCTACCTCGTGAAAGATTTTGGGTCATCCGAGTCCCCAAAATCGACTCGCCAACGCGACAGCCGTTATGCCCCGACCGTCCTGCGTCCGTCACGATTCCGTATTGCACATTGCA
>JAHXHT010000021.1:420-17863 GCA_025656435.1 Candidatus Thiodiazotropha sp. (ex Gloverina cf. vestifex)
CTCTGTATGCCCTACATCGCTCCCTAACGGTCGCAATTACGGCCATACAACCGCGCCTACGCCTATCGGGGACTAATCGCCTCGGCTTTCGGCCTTCCATGGCGATCAGCGAAGGTGGAATATTTCACCTCGAGCGCTACTGCAGACAGCGCCCAACATCCTGAAACCACGGAGGCCACCAGAAGATAAGTACCCTCGACTCTTCCCCGCCAGGTTGTCAGGAGACGCGTGCTAAAGAGCAGAAACAGGAACGCGGCGAAACTGTAGCCGATGATGCCTATATGCAAAAGGTCCAACCTCTATTTGACCAGTGGCGGAAGTGCCACCCCTGGTGTAATACATCGTCAAATCCTGATGTGTCTTGAGAGATACCCATAAAACGGAAGATTGGTCACAGACGACGTGATATTTTATTGTATGATAATCAGGAGGTTAAAAGTGAGCTTCTTCTGATTCTCACTCAACCATAAACGGTATATTATAGATAGAGGTGTCTGGAATCACCCACTTCAAGAATCCTAGATTCCAGCACCCTTTCCCCAACATGGATACATGTCACACTAGGTTTTAATATGCGACTCAATAACCCAAAATCTGTCACCAAACAACCGAAACACCAAAAAACACTTGGCAATCAAACCATTACAATGCGAAAAAACAGTGGTTTTACGCTGATTGAGGTGATGGTTGTGGTGGTCATCCTGAGCATACTGGCAGCCATCGTGGTGCCCAAGATCATGGACAGACCCGAACAGGCTCGCCAGACCAAGGCGAAAAGCGACATCCGGGCACTGGAAGCCGCACTGAATCTCTACCGTCTGGACAACATGCTCTACCCTACCACCGACCAGGGATTGGAAGCACTCGTCTCACCCCCTTCGGGCGCGCCTGAAGCGAAAAACTGGAACGAAGGGGGTTATCTGGACCGTCTGCCTGCAGACCCCTGGGGAAATGCCTATCTCTATCTCAGTCCTGGTTTCCATGGCTCTATCGACATTTACAGTGCCGGCCTGGATTCCCAGTCAGGCGATGACGATATCGGCAACTGGAATCTGGAGGAGTAGCTAACATCTGATGACTAAAACCACCACACGTTCAATTGAAAACACTGGGGGCTTCACCCTCATTGAACTGATGGTGGTCATTGTCATTATCGGCATCGTGATAAATTTTGCCGTTGTCTCCTTTGGTAGCAACTCGCCAGCCGATCGCCTCAATAAAGAATCAACACGCCTGATGAGTCTGATTCAGATCGCTGGGGAGGAGGCTTTGCTCAGATCTTCATTCATTGGGGTCGATATTCTGCAGGACAGTTACGGCTTTTTACGTCTTGAGGAAGGTGAATGGCAACCGGTAGATGACGACCTGTTTAGAGACCGCAGCCTGCCCGACGACATGCTTTTAACCATCATCACATCACAACCACAGGAAAATAGTGATGATGGGGATGAGAAGCGAACCCCGGAAATCATCCTGCTGAATAGTGGTGAGATGACGCCCTTTGATATCAAAATCACTTCGATCAACATCGACGACTACTACCGGCTGAGTGGTAATGAAGTGGGTGATTTAACACTGAACCCGGTTTCGCCCTATTGAAGCGCCCATGTACTCGAACCCCGCCAGAAACCGAGGATTCACCCTCCTCGAAATCCTAATAGCGCTGGCGATTCTGGCCATCGCTCTGGGCGCCATTATCTCTTTGGCATCCAACCAGACACTGAATACCGCACATCTGCGGGACAAGACTTTTGCCCACTGGCTGGCCTTGAACAAAATTGCTGAACTACAGCTCACTGGCGAGTGGCCCGCCAAAGGCAAAAAACAGGGTGATGAGGAGATGGGCCTGCACGAATGGCATTGGGTGAGAACCGTCACCGACACCCCGGATGACCGGGTGCGGCAGGTCGAGATCGCCATCTTTCGAGTCAAATCGGATCAAAGCCCCGTCAGCACACTGGTCAGCTTCCTTTCTCAGCCGATATGAAGAGCCATTTAACACAGAACAGACGAAAAGTATGCGGATTCACGCTGCTGGAACTGATGATCGCAATCATCATCTTCGCTATTATTGCGACCTTCGTCTATGCAGGCCTCGACGTTGTGCTCGATACCAAACACCAGACGGATGAGCATCTTGATCGACTCTCCAAGCTGCAACTGGGATTGCATCTGCTGCAACGGGATATTGAACAATCCGTCAACCGCCCCATCCGGAACGAATATGGAGATTCGCAACCCGCCCTGCAGAGTGGTGGCCTGTCCGATCTGCTACTGGAACTGACACGGGGCGGCTATGCCAACCCGATGAAACTGACGCGCAGTCATCTCCAGCGTGTGGCTTATCAGTTGGAAGACGAAGCACTTTACCGCATCACCTGGCCGACTCTGGATCGTGCCCAGGACAGCAAACCCCGTCGTCAGAAACTTTTCGATCAGATCAAAGGTATCGAACTTGTCTATTACGACCAGGCGATGAAGAAACAAACCACATGGCCGGTACAAAACACCGGCAACCAAAGTAGTGAGGCACCCGCCCTGCCCAAGGCGATTGAGGTGACCATTGAACTGGATAAGTGGGGTAAGCTGCGCCGACTGTTTCGTGTAGCCCAGACGATGCAAGCTCAGCCGAGTTAATTCCTATGCTGCGTCAACCGGTCAAATACAGTAAAAAACAACGGGGCGTCGCTCTGATCACCGCGCTCGCCATTGTCTCCTTGGCCTCCCTGGCCGCTGTCGCCATGACCCATACCATGCAACTGAGCATCCGCCGCACCACCAATATCCTGACCACTGACCAGGGGTTTCTCTACACCTTGGGCAGTGAGGCCTGGTCACGCGGCATGCTGATTCGCGACCTTCAAGACAGTGAGCAAAATACCTATGACGGATTGGATGAGGATTGGGCGCAAGAACTGCCCCCCACGCCCGTAGAGGGCGGTGAAGTACAGGCCCTGACCACCGACCTGCAGGCCCGTTTCAATCTCAACAACCTCTATCTGAAAAGCGAAAGCACCGAGGAGGAAAAACAGCAGTTTGCCCTACAGCTTGCCCTGTTCAAGCGTCTGCTAGTCCTACTCGAACTAGAGGAGTCCATCGCCCAGGCTACGGCGGATTGGCTGGATCAGGACATTAACCTGCAATTTCCCGATGGCGCTGAGGACAATGAATACCTCAACACTGAACAGCCATACCGCACAGGCAACAACCGCATGGGCAATCCATCGGAGATACGTTTGGTAAAAGGCGTATCGGCTGAAGCCTATGAAACATTGGCACCCTACATCACCGCCCTGCCGGAGAACGCGCCGATCAATATCAATACGGCCAGCCCGCAATTACTGCAGGCACTGGTGAACACGCTTGATGAACAGACCGCAGAACAACTGAAAGATGAGCGGGAAGAGAACCCGTTCAAAAACAAAAAAAGTTTTGTCGACAGACTGAAAGACCTTTTAGATGAAAATAAAGTAAAATCTCAAGATATTGATCCACTCATCTCAGTAACAAGCCGCTTTTATCAGCTGGAGACGACGGTAAGAATGGAATTTATCAGCCAACAGTTGCACAGTCTGCTCTATAAGGGCGATAAAGACGTTGTCACCCTCTCCCGATCCATCGAAGCCTTCTGATGGCAGAGACGCTGATCATTTATTCCTCCGGCTTGGCAGGTCAAGCAGTTACCTGGCAAATACAGGGGGGCCTTCAAGCCCTATCCGGTGAAGGTGACTTAGCGGCCGCTGCCGAATTGGCCAGAGGCAGGCGCACACTGCTCCTGATCCCTGCCAGCGAAGTCTTGATCACAAAGGTTCAGTTACCCACCAAAAACCGGCAGCGGCTGATGCAGGCCATTCCTTTTACCCTGGAAACTGTACTCACCCAATATGTCGAGCAAGTACATTTCGCAATCGGTGCCACGGATAGCGATAACATCACCCCCGTTGTTGTGATCAATCGGAGTCGGCTGGATACCTGGCTATCACGTTTGGAATCGGCTGGTATCGAACCTCTGGGTATTTATATCGATCTTCTCTGCTTGCCGCTGAGTCAGCAGCACTGGAGTCTCTATCACGATGACGCCACCCTGCTGGTACGCACCGGTCCCTTTGAGGGTTTCAGTGTTGGCCCGGCCAGTGGCGTGGATTTGATTCAATTCGCATTGCAGCAGTCAGAAACACCACCGGAGGCCCTGGATGTCCACCAACTGGAGGGTGCACAATCGCTGTCCGGCCTGGAGACTGTAGAAGCTAAGAGCCATATCATCCCACTCGAGAACCAAGTCCAGCTGACTGAACTAATGGCTGGAAATCTGAAGGAAAAACAGCAGATCAACCTGCTACAGGGGGACTATCAAAGGGTCGACAAACTGAAACGATGGCTCCCCGCTGCAATCCTGGCTGGTATTGCCCTCTTACTGACACTTGTTATGAATGTCACCAACTACTACAGCTACAAGCAACAGAGCGCCGAACTCGATACCCGCATCCGGCAGGTGTTTCAGCAGGCTTTCCCTAATATCAAGCGGGTTGTTGATCCCAAAGTACAGATGGAACAACAATTAAAGGCGATGCGTAGCGGCCAGCGTGGTGGCGCCGCACAGTTTGCCAGCCTCTTCATTCCGGCCGCTTCCGTGATCCAGAGCAGTCCCAACACGCGACTGGAGAGCGTCAGTTTTCGTGACGGCCAGTTGGATCTCCAGCTGACTATCAAAGAGTTGCAGGCGCTTGCGAACCTGAAAAAGACCATTGAACAGAAGGCACTCTCGGTCGAAATACGCGCCGCCAATGCCTCGGGCAACCAAGTGACCTCCCACATACGCATCAGCGGAGACGGAAAATGAAGACATGGTGGCTCACAAAGACGCCTTGGGAGCAGCTGGCACTCATCCTGACCGCCGCTGCCCTACTCCTGTTTCTGCTCTATCTGATGGCCTGGCAACCTTTCAGTCAGGCAGTCGAGCAGAAACATCTGCTCGTCAAAAGCCAACAAGCCACACTCAGCTGGATGCAGAACAATCTCTCGGAAATCCAGCACCTGAGAGGGAGTAGCGGTGCCAGTAGAAAAGCCGCCTCTAATGAAGCCCTGCTCACCCTGGTGGATAGAACCGCCAAACAGCGACAACTGCGTCAGCAGATACAACGTATCAAGCCACAGGGCGACCAAACCGTTCAACTGTGGGTCGAACAAGTTGCATTTGACACGCTTCTGATATGGCTCGGGGAGTTGACACAAAAGTATGGCATTCAGATTGACTCACTCAATATCGATCGGCAGGAGTTACCCGGTCTGGTAAATGCCCGACTGGTGCTGCAACGAGGCGGAGGCGCCTGATGCGCTTACCGGCCACGATCAGCCTGGGTATCGCCAGTTACCTGCTTTTTCTCCTGCTCAATCTACCAGCGCAACAAGTACTTGGCTGGGTATCCGGTAGTGGATCGGAAATTCCACTCACGTTTGACCGACCCAGCGGTACTATCTGGTCCGGTGAGGCAGAAAAAGCCATCTATCAGAGGATGCCTCTGGGTAAGATCAAGTGGCGATTCAAACCTGCCAGCCTTTTATTGGGCAGGCTAAGTTATGAAATCGAGCTGACAGACGCCGGTCAGAAGATCACCGGGACAGCACAGGCGCGATTAGGTGGCGGCTACTGGCTGGAAGAGGTTCAGGGCCTCATTCTGGCTGAAAGTATTCCCCAAATGATCGGGCAGAAGCAATTCAGTGTTCGCGGCAAGGTGGATATGAATGACGTCAGCATCAGTTACGACGATGGCCGGCTTAACAGAACTGAAGGTCAGGTTCGCTGGCTGGATGCAACCATAGAGAGTCCCCTTAATCTAAAAGTGGGTGATCTACAGGCCGACCTGACGACAGATGACAATGGCACTATCGTTGCAGAGATCAAGGATCTGAAAGGCGCGACTGCAATTAAAGCAGAAGCACGTCTCAGTATTGATGGAAACTTCCAGATTGACGGCACCGTCAAACCCAGCAGCCGGACAGACCCCGGCCTGAACTCAGCACTCGGCGTCATCGGTCGAAAAAAGCCCGACGGCAGTTTTCAACTAAAATACTCCGGCAGGATTTGAAATTGTGGTTTCACTTCACGCCTTACAGCGTAGTCGGTTATATAGAGTAGGCCGGTTGCCGATCATCTGCTATCATAGAAAACATTATATATTCAGCATAACTTCATGATGAATAAAGAAATTCATACCAAACAGAAAGTCGTGACGAAAAACACCCGGCCGGGTGCAGCTGCATTGCGCTGTGGTATTACAGGAGAGCATACTTAATTATGCGTGCATTCAAGGATTCTGCTGCTGGTTATTGCGCAAAGGAACGTCGCACCTCGAGGCACTTTTTCGCCAGCTTTTTGCTTATCGTCAGTTTCTTCTGCTCAACCTCTCAGGCTGAACAGATTACGTTGAATCTCAATAATGCCGATATCGAGGCGCTGATCAAAACCGTCTCAGAGCATACTGGTAAAAACTTCGTCATAGACCCCAGGGTCAAAGGAAAGGTCACGGTCATCTCGGCTCACCCGATGGATCGTGACGAATTCTATCAGGTCTTCCTCTCTATCCTGGAAGTCCATGGCTTCTCCACCATTCCCAGCGAAGGCCTCATTAAAATCGTGCCGAACGTCAAGGCGAAACAGACCGGCATCCCGACCATCAGCGGTATCAGCAAGCTGCCTGGGGATCAGGTAGTGACCCGCATCATCCAGGTGCAAAACGTGACCGCTACACAACTGGTGCCGATCCTACGTCCATTGATTCCCCAGGAGGGACACCTGGCCGCTTATCCTGCCACCAATGTCCTCATTATTTCTGACCGGCGGCAGAATGTGGATCGGCTGCTGAAGATCATCAAGGAGATCGATCAGGTCAGCGACAGTTCCATCGAGGTGGTCACACTTCAGCACGCCTCCGCCGCCGAGGTGGTGCGTATCCTCAACGGCCTGCAGAATCCAGCGACTGCCAAAGGCGGTGGCGCCACCCCAGTCAAGCTGGTCGCTGACGAACGCACCAACAGTATTCTGATCAGTGGAGATCCCACCACACGCCTGCGCTCCAAGGTAGTCATAAAACATCTCGACACCCCATTCGACAATGCCGGCAACGCCCAGGTCATCTACCTTAAATATGCCAATGCCGAAGACTTGGTGAGCGTACTGACCGGTGTCAGCGAAAGCATGGATCAGAGCAAGCAGGCACGCACGAAGGCAAGCAAGCCCCAGACTCCCATCAATATTCAGGCTGATGAGGCTTCCAATGCGCTGATTATCACAGCCCCACCGGATCTATTCCGCTCTCTCGAAGCGATTATTCGCAAGCTGGATATCAGACGTGCACAGGTACTGGTTGAGGCAATCATTGCGGAAGTCTCTTACGACAAGGCGAAAAAACTGGGTGTGCAGTGGATTGTGGACGGCTCACCGGACGGCTCGGGTCCTGTCGGCGCGATCAATCTGGGATCGCCTTCAATCAGTGACATCGCCACTGCTGTTGCGGCAGGCACTGGGGTCTCACTGGGACCAGGCACCTTGATCGGCGCCGGTAAATTCGACAGTACCTCTGTTAACTTTGCAGCCCTGGTCCAAGCGCTGGAGAACGACAGTAAATCCAATGTACTCTCCACACCAAGCCTGATGACCCTGGACAACCAAGAAGCAGAAATCGTAATCGGTCAGAACGTCCCCTTTATCACCGGCTCGTTCGCATCCGCCGGTGGTACCAGTAGCTCCGTGAATCCGTTTCAGACCGTACGACGGCAAGATGTAGGCCTGACATTACGCGTTAAGCCCCAGATCAATGAAGGCAATGCCGTCCAGCTTGAAATCGAGCAGGAGGTTTCAAGTCTCGTCACTACAGCCATCGCCGGCACCAGCGATATTGTTACCAATAAGCGCACCATCAAGACCGTGGTCATGGTGGAGGATGGTGACACCATCGTTTTAGGTGGCCTGATTGATGAAAATCTCCAACAGGTAGAAGAGAAGGTACCGCTACTCGGTGATGTACCTTTGTTGGGTGCACTCTTCCGCTCTACCTCCACAACCAAACTGAAACGTAACTTGATGGTCTTTTTGCGACCAGTCATCTTACGAGATGCCGCAACTAATACCCAGATCGCCAGCTCCAAGTACAATTTCTTCCGTGCTGAGCAGGTAGACATGAAGCAGGAGGGCCTCAATCTGATGGATGATGAGGAGACCCCGATACTCCCAGCTCGCTTTAATACATTGTTGCCGCCGTTCGACGACCTTCCCGCGGACAACGATCTCTGATACCTGCGAGATCAACAGACACATATCGTCAAACATGACCGACATTCCGGTATCCGATACAACAGAAGCTGAAGATCAATATCATACGGGTCAGCTACCCTACGCCTTTGCCCGCCGGCATGGCGTGGTTGTATTACGGGATGAGGAAAACGAGACTTACCAACTGCTCCATAAGCCAGGAATTCCGCTAACCATTTTCAGCGAAATACACCGTCTGATCGGGCAGCCCATGCAGCTTCTACAGGTGGATATCGAAACCCTGGAGAAGCAACTCTCGCTGATCTATGAATCAGGTTCGAAGCAGTCTTCTCAGATCATGGAGACCATGGGCGACGATATCGATCTGGATCATGCTGCCCGTGCGCTCAATCAACCGGAAGACCTGCTTGAAAGTGACGATGATGCTCCGATCATCCGACTCATCAACGCACTCTTCACTGAGGCAATCAAGGAGCAGGCATCAGATATCCACGTCGAACCCTATGAGGATAGGCTGGTTGTCCGCTTTCGCGTGGATGGCGTGCTCAGGGAAGTTTTGACACCACCCCGCACCGCGGCGCCTTTTCTCGTCTCCCGTATCAAGGTTATGGCTCAGCTGGACATCGCGGAGAAGCGGATCCCGCAGGATGGCCGAATCTCTCTCAAGGTAGGCAATCGTCCGGTGGATGTTCGTGTCTCCACCCTGCCCTCGAGTTATGGCGAACGGGTAGTGCTCAGACTGCTCGACAAGCAGGCCGGCAGACTCGATCTGGAACAACTCGGTATGTCGAGGCAGTTGTTGGAACAGGTCGATCCAGACGTCATCAAGCGATCCCATGGAATTTTTCTGGTCACCGGACCTACCGGTTCGGGTAAGACCACGACACTTTATGCTGCGCTCAGCAGACTCAACACCCAGAGCCGCAACATTGTTACAGTCGAGGATCCCATTGAGTACTTTCTCGATGGCATTGGACAAACCCAAGTCAACAATAAAGTCGATCTGACTTTTGCCCGTGGACTTCGTGCCATCCTCCGCCAGGACCCTGATGTGATCATGGTTGGTGAGATACGCGACCTGGAGACGGCCCAGATCGCCGTTCAAGCCAGTTTGACAGGCCATCTAGTCATGTCGAGCCTGCACACTAATACGGCCATCGGCAGTATCACCCGCTTGCGCGACATGGGGGTTGAACCTTTTCTTCTCTCCTCGTGTCTCATCGGTGTACTGGCCCAGCGCCTGGTTCGGATACTTTGCCCACATTGTAAAAAACCGGCACCCGCCAGCGAGGGTGAATTAACTCTGCTTGAGAAACCGACCGATAGCGAACTGACCCTCTACTCTGCTGTCGGCTGCGAAAAGTGTCACAATCACGGCTACCTTGGCCGGACGGGTATCTACGAACTTATCACCATCGACGAGACCCTGCGCAATTTTATCCACCAGGGCGCGGGGGAAGACACGATGTTGCTTCACGCCAGACAATCCAGTAACAGCATCCGACAGGATGGTATGCAACGCGTCATTGAAGGTGTCACCACCATCGATGAAATCATCCGTGTCACCCAGGAGGGCTAACAAATCGTGGATGCGTTTGAATACCTTGCGCTCGATCCCACCGGCAAAGAACACCGTGGTGTGCTTGAAGGCGATAGTCCGCGTCAGGTTCGTCAACAATTAAGAGAATCAGGTCTGACACCCCTCTCGGTCGATTCTGCCGTAGGCAAATCAACAGAACGCAAAACAGGTCTGTCTCAGAAGCGTATCAACGTCATGGAACTGGCCCTCATCACGAGACAGATGGCGACATTACTGCGCTCCGGTCTACCACTGGAGCACGTCTTGAAAACCACCGCACAGCAGACTGAGAAGAGGCACGTGGAGCGGACACTGCTGGCTGTCCGCGCCAAGGTTCTCGAGGGACGCAGTCTGGCCGACGGTCTGAGTGAGTTCCAGAAGACCTTTCCCGAGCTCTACATCAAGACTGTCGATTCCGGCGAGGAATCGGGGCACCTGGACGTAGTGCTCGAGCGCTTGGCGGACTATACGGAACAGCGGCAACAACTCCGGCAAAAGACGATCTTCGCCCTCTTCTATCCATCCCTATTGAGCATTGTCTCGCTACTCATTGTGGGCGGGCTGCTGACCTATATCGTGCCTGAAGTCACTCGTGTGTTCGATAACATGTCGGCTGAACTACCGTGGATCACCCGGGCTTTGATGGCTACCAGTGACGCCTTTCGCGCCTATGGCATACCGATACTCCTAGGCGTGCTTATGCTCGGACTCTTTGTCAGCTACCTGCTGAAACGTCCCGGACCTAAATTTGCCTGGCATCGATTCCTGCTCAGGCTGCCATTGGCCGGCCGGCTGATCCGTACCGCCAACGCCGCCCGCTTTTCTAGAACCTTAAGTATCATGACTGCCAGTAGTGTGTCTATCCTCGATGCCTTGCATATCGCCTCTCAGGTCCTCACCAATCTCCCTATGAGACGAGCTGCCGAGGAGGCAACCTCTCGGGTACGGGAAGGAACCAGCCTCTATCGCGCACTGGAAAAGACCGGCTATTTTCCGCCCATGACATTGAGCCTACTCGCCAGCGGCGAAGCGAGTGGCAACCTGGAAGGAATGCTGGAGCGCTCGGCCGAGATTCAGGAGCGAGAGATCGAAACACTGGTCTCCACTATTCAGGGACTTTTCGAGCCGATTCTCATTCTGATTATGGGGGGTATTGTAATGATCATCGTTTTGGCCATACTGCTACCCATCTTTGATCTCAACCAATTGATAGGCTGACACCATGCCCAAGCGTTCACCCTTCCACAGTATTATTTTCATGACCGGCCTGCTCATCGTCACCCTCTTAGCAAACGGCTGTTCAACTACTCCGAAGAGTGACCAACCAGAAAACCCTCAAGCAATCATGGAACAAGCTCACAAGGCTTACGCCAGTCAGGATTACAAGAGAGTTTTCCAGCTGGTTTTTCCGTTGGCGACTGCGGGGAATGATCAGGCCCAATACACCTTGGGTTACCTATATTTCCATGGATTAGGTATTGAAAAGAGTGAGCGTCAGGCGATGAACTGGATCCAGCGTGCTGCCGCTCAGGGAAATAAGAAGGCGTTACATGCTTTGAAATAGATGTACATAGGTGCCTTTCTTTGTACGATTACGAGGTTACGGCTTTTTTGAAACCTAGCAGAGATTTGGTCAGCAACCAGATAAAACTGAGGTTGGTGAAAAGATAACGCTTCCAGAGCCGGCCTGGCTCCTGCTTGACCCGATAGAGCCATTCGAGTCCCAACTTCTGCCAACTCTCAGGTGCTCGCTCCACTTTTCCTGCGTAGACATCGAAAGAACCGCCAACGCCGTGGCATACCGGCACATCCATGTAGGTCATCCACTTCGCAAGAAAACGCTCTTTTTTAGGCGATGTCATGGCCACAAGCAGAATATCAGCCTTGGAATTTTTGACCGCATCAGCAACCGACTGGGTTTCATCTTCTGAATAGTAGCCATGGTGTCTGCCGGCCAATGTCAGCCCTGGATAATCTCTTGCGATATTCTCTTCAACTGTTTTTGAAATCTCTTCTGTAGCACCCAGGCAATAGACCCTGTAGCCACGCTCGTTTCCCCGCTCAAACATGCCGAACATGATATCGATACCGGCAACCCGTTCAGGCAGCGGTGTACGCAGTAAGCGACTGGCCCAAACCACGGCGGCACCGTCGGCAAGAATAATATCGGATGAGAGGACAGCTTCCCTCAGGGAAGGGTCCTTATCCATATTGACTACCTTGGCTGCATTAATGACACCGATTTGGAGTGGTGTTTTTGTTTGGATGGCCTCATCCACTTGATCGAGTGCCTCAGACATCGTCAGCGCTTCGACAGGAATACCAAATAAATTAACCGCTTTCTTGTTCATTCTTCTTTTCTCATCAATGCCTGTGCTGTGTCACTACACAGCCCCGCTTCCCTTTAATACAACCGGAATCGTCAAAAACAGGATCTTTAAATCCATCCACAGATTCCATTCATCGATATACTTCAGATCAAGTTCCAACCATTTCTCGAAAGAGAGGTTACTGCGTCCTGATATCTGCCAGATACAAGTCAACCCAGGTTTTACACTAAACCGTTTGCGCTGTATGCCCCGATCGAAAAGCTCCACATCACGCTGGGACATGGGCCTGGGACCGACCAGACTCATATGTCCTCGAATCACATTCAGTAATTGAGGCAGTTCATCCAGACTGGTTTTTCGAAGAAAGTGTCCAACCGAGGTTATTCTTGGATCTTTAGCGATCTTGAAATTTGGCCCTTCGGCCTCGTTCAGATGCTCGATCTCTTTGAGTTTTGCCTCAGCATCCACAACCATAGAGCGAAACTTCAACATGGGAAACAGGCGTTTGCGCAATCCAACCCGTTCCTGCACAAAAAAGATCGGTCCGCCGTCATCGATCTTAATCGCCAAGGCAATCAGTCCCATCAGCGGCAATATGAGAGGCATGGCTGCCAGTACGATAGCCAGATCCATGAGCCTTTTAATCAGCAGCATCTTTTCATTTTGCGCTACCGGATCGAAAGTCAGCAGTGGTATACCATCCATCTCCACCATCTGCATGCGCGCGACCTGAAGATCGAATACGTCAGCCATAAAACGGAAACGAACACCCTGCTCCTCGCAGGCACTGACGATCTCCTCCATAAAGCTGAGGCTACTTCTGGGAACCGCCAGTATGACCTCATCGACAACCTGACTGGTCAATATCTTTTCGATCTCATCCACGGTGCCTAGCACTTTGCTTCCCAGAACGGGTTCACCGACATGTTCAGATTCGGTGTCCAGATAACCCAGAATATGGATGCCCCACTCATTATGGAGATTCAGCATTTCAGTCAGGCGTTTTGCCCTACGTCCGGTCCCAATAATCAGGACTTTGAGATAATTCTCGCCTTTTTGTACCGATCTTCTGAAATACCACCAGATCAGGCTGCCCCGAACGAAGACCATGACCAGGACGCTGAGTACAGCAAACTCGATCAAAAAAGAACGGCTGACATAATCGACTTTAAGGAAAAACAGGATTCCCACGAGAACCGCGAGACTGATGAGAAAGGCCTTGACGACCATATAGGCATATTTTGCAAGAGAGACCACCCTGAGCCCTTGATAGGCACCGAACCGGGTCAGGAAATATCCCAAGGGAACGCCAAGAATCGGCAATATCGCCACATGGGCTGCTAGACCAGACTCGGACTCCAATCCCAGATACTGGCGCACATCGTATACCAGCAGAAGCATCAACAAAGTTAATAGAATATCAAGAAGAAACAGCAACCTGCTGATCTCTCGAGACTTCTCGTCAAAAAGATACCCGGACTTTATCATCTATATTCAGTAGCCAATATTGTTATATAAGCATTAATGGGGACACATCGGCAGAGGTGGCACTAACTTGACGTTTAGATCACCTTGGAAAAACTGCCTTTAGATGCTTTCGTATCGAGATAAGCATCAAACTGCATACAGATGTTGCGGATTAGCAGGCGGCCTTTTGGCTGTACATGGATGGAATTCTCACTGATTTCCACAAGTCCATCGTCCTGCATACCCTTGAAATTTCCCATTTCACTGGCGAAATAGTCCGCAAAATTTATCAGCCATTTTTTCTCAATATCCGTCATTGTCAGTGAAAAATTACAGATCAGCTGTGTGATAACATCCCGGCGAATCAGGTCATCCCGATTGAGCTTGATGCCTTTAAAGACCGGCAGTCTGCCACTGTCGATCCTCTCGTAGTACTCATCCAGGGAACGCATGTTCTGTGCATAACTGGGACCGATCATGCCAATGGACGTAGCACCCAATCCGATCAGATCACAATCCGCATGTGTCGAGTAGCCCTGAAAATTCCTGTAAAGCGTGCCCTCTTTCTGTGCCAGCACCAACTCATCCTCAGGCTTGGCAAAATGGTCCATACCGACATAGACATAACCTGCATCCGATAGCTCTTCTATCGTCATCTGGAGAATATCCAGTTTCTCCTGAGGCGGTGGCAGTTCATCTTCGTTGATACGCCGCTGCGGCTTAAAGCGTGTAGGCAAGTGCGCATAATTGAAGACTGACAATCTGTCGGGATCGACTTCCAGGATTTCATCCAGGGTACCGGAGAAACTCTCCACGGTCTGAAAAGGCAGCCCGTAGATCAGGTCGATACTGGTAGAGCGGAAACCCTCATCCCTTGCCGCCTGCAGTACGGAGAGGGTCTCTTGCTTAGTCTGAATACGGTTGACCGCCTTTTGCACCTTTTCGTCAAAATCCTGAACGCCCAGGCTCATGCGGTTGAAGCCTAACTCCCGGAGTAACTTGATCGTGTCCCCTTTAGCCTCTCTGGGGTCGATCTCTATGGAGTATTCCCCAGTGTCGTCATCCAGTAGTGTGAAGTACTTGCGCGTCTGAGCCACCAGCTCTCGCATCTCCGCATGACTGATGAAGGTTGGCGTTCCCCCTCCCCAGTGGAGCTGAGTCACAACTCGGGAGTTATCGACCAGTTCAGACTGCATTCTCAGCTCTTCGTAGACTCGGGCCAGATAGTCGGCGGCCATACTTCTGTCCTTGGTTGCGACCTTGTTACAGGCGCAGTAGAAACAGATGGTGTCGCAAAACGGTATATGAAAGTAGAGCGACAACGGGCTGCCTGTTGCATTGCTCTCCCGGACAATCTGTTTGTACGCCGCTTCGCCGAAACTCTCATCAAACTGCACGGCAGTAGGATATGAGGTGTAACGCGGTCCACTCTGGTCATACTTGGAGATCAAGCCAAGATCGAAAAGTGTCGAATGATCCATAATATCATGTTCTCTAAATGAATTTTGATTTCCTCTCATGGAAAATCAGTTGGAATCCACGTCGATTCCCTTTCGGTGGGTCTCGTTGATCTGGCGCAGCAGGATGGCAAAGGGAATATCCTCACCATGACGGTTGACCAGCTCTATGAAAGCCAGGTCGTCCCGGTCGAAATGGTACTCGCCATCCACCATCGATTGCTGCAGGGCTTTGATAGTCTGCTCGAGAGGCCCCAGAAATGTCGGATAACGCCCCAACTCTTCCATTTGAAAATCATAGCAGTCCCTCAGGTCATCAACCTCAAAGACAGCTTGCTTAACCCACTCGACATACTCTTCTGCGCTACGGGCGCGTTGTAAACTCATCTCTTTTCCACACTCTCTATGCTCAATTTGACGCCCAAAAGGACTGCTCGATCAGATGCTATCAGTATATTGTGCCAGATCCTCTGCCCTCAACAGAAACACCCCATTACCCCCTTTTTCAAACTCTAACCATATGAAGGGTATATTAGGATAGGTATCCTGTAGCAACGACGCGGTGTTACCCACTTCGACAATGAGAATTCCGTCAGGTGCGAGATATTGGGGCGCTTCCCTTAATATCCGTTTCACAATATCCAGGCCGTCTTCCTCTGCATGCAACGCCAGGGGGGGTTCATGTCGATACTCCTGTGGGAGACCAGCCATCTCTTCTGCCCCCACGTAGGGCGGATTTGAGATGATGAGATCATACCTTGTTGAGTCGAGGGATTTGAAAAGATCCGATTGAATGGCATGAACTCTGTCGGAAAGGTCATATTCCTGAATGTTTTCCTCACTTACCGCCAGTGCTTGCGTTGAAATATCAACCAGATCGACTTGGCTATCGGGGAGGTAGACTGCTGTTGCAATCCCAATGCATCCACCACCGCAACAAAGATCCAGCACACGCCCAACATGCTCTGCATCGAGCCAGGGAGAGAAACCGCTTTCGATCAGCTCAGCCATGGGTGATCGCGGGATCAGCACATGAGAATTGACGGTGAACCTCAGCCCGGCAAACCAGGCTTCTCCTGTCAGATAGGGCAGTGGAAATCTTTTCTCAATACGCCGATGAATCAGACCGAGCACGCGATCGCGCTCTTCAGCTGTCAGTCGGCTCTGAAACCAGCTGGCATGGAGATCATGGGGAAGATGCAGCGCATAGAGGACCAGAGTCGCCGCTTCATCTATAGCATTGTCAGTGCCATGCCCAAAAAAGAGCCCCGCTTCATTAAATCGACTGGCACCCCAGCGAATAAAGTCCGAGATGGTGGATAGTGACTGCAATGATGGCATTCCGGTCCGTAAAACGGCCCATCATAGCCCATTCGACGAGGCAGTCATAATACACTTCTACGCCTTGCAGAAACCATCCATGCGATAAAAATACAACAAAACGGCGGCTTCATTCAGCCGCCGTTTAGATGCAATTTTTTGCTTGATGAATCAGGCTGCCTGAGAATCAGAAGAAGCGACAACCGTCAGTTTCTCTTCCTCATCCTTCTTGCCCAGATTACGCCTCACCAGATCACCCAGAGAAATATCGGCGAGGAAATTAAAAATCTCAGTGCTTAAATCGTCCCATAGCGTGTGTGTGAGGCAGCGTGCACCACCACTGCAGTTCTGGCGCCCACCACAGCGGGTAAACTCAACCCACTCATCCACTGCACAGATAATATTTGCGATGGAGATATCATCAGCACTCTTGCCAAGATAGTAACCGCCACCTGGCCCCCGTACGCCGCGAACCAGCTCTTTGGTTCTCAGCGCAGCAAACAGTTGCTCCAGATAGGAAAGCGAAATGCCCTGGTTTTCTGAAATCTCTACCAGCGTCACAGGACCATTCTTGCCGTTCAGGGCCAGATCCAACATTGCCGTAACCGCATAGCGACCTTTAGTTGATAATCTCATCTCTGCATCTCCAATAGTTTTGCAAGCATTTCCTACTAAATCACTTGGTAATTAGACTAGATTAACTCAGTAATTTAGTCAACTTTTTATTGGATAAAATTCATTTTTTTGTGGAAATAATAACTATTTATTATTAATACAATAACTTAGGGTCATATATCCCTCTCACCTCTGACGGTAAGGGGAGCTTGTTTGGAGTGTTTTTTTGTAATCGAGAATCACCTGTCGTTCCCTGTGAAGGAATGAACCAATGCCTGTACTGAATTGTGGATTGGCTATCCAGTGATAGGACCGGGTGGTAATCCCCCCATTAATAATGGGACTCAAAAGTAGTCACTGTTAAGCTGTCTGAGCCAGCTTCTGTATCGGGGTGATTCCACCTAAT
>JAHXHT010000022.1 GCA_025656435.1 Candidatus Thiodiazotropha sp. (ex Gloverina cf. vestifex)
GTTTGCTTCATGGGGTCTATATAATGATTGGCCTAGAATGTGCACCATTATCCCTCAATCGATGGATTCGTTCAGAGCTTCCCTAGGTAGCCGTAGTGGTGGATTTCATCATAGGCGGCCTCGAGTAGCGACAAGCGGGTGTCGTCTGCGCTCGTCGTTTGCCGGTGATGAAGAGGGAGTGACATACCGACCAGTATGTATGTCAATGTGATGCCTGTCAATCCAGATCACTGGCGGTGCTGGGTCTATGATAAATAAAAGGCGCTTTTCACAAAAAGGAATTGTGATGCTTTCATCCTCTGAATGATGACCTGCTCAGGATAACTCCTTATACTGGAGCACTGAAAAAACAGATCGCCACAGGCCCTAGCAAAGACTGCCTGACGCATCGATCGAAAGAACAATATCAAGGGAGCCATTCATGTCATCTTCCGAACAGAACGTCACTCAGACCAATGCCGCCTTGGGCGCGTCGGCTCAGGAGTTTATGGACTACTGCAATGCCGAACGGGAACGTCGCCTCAATTCAGGGGAGACTTTCGACCAGGAGGCGTTCGACCAGGCTATCGAAATGGTATTGAGTAAGTTGCGTGTGTTGGCAGATGAGGGTTGGTCATGATTATAAATTCCATCAAGGCCAGCAATGTACTGAAGTATGCCTCTTTGCAGCTGGATAATATTCCCGAGCAAGGCCTGATTGCCATTACCGGTCCGAATGAGTCGGGCAAGAGCACAATAGGCGAGACCGTCTGTTTTGCCCTCTTTGGTAGGACTTTTTCTCTCGATTTCGATGAGCTGCCGAAGATCATCCGCTGGGATGAGACCCACTGTTCCGTCGAACTGGAGTTCACCCCTGCTGACGGTAAGCGGTACCACCTGGAGCGGTTTCTCGATGATGGGGGGAATCATAGCGCCCGTCTGGCCTTGGCGGAGTCACCGCGGGCTGATGAGCCTCTTGCCAGAGGCATCGAGCAGGTGGCGGATAAGGTCTATGAGCTGATCGGCTACGAGTACGAGGAGTTCATTGAGTCCTTCTATCTGGCCCAGCGAGAGATTACCACGCCCCATCCCCACAGCTATGCAGTCAAGACCATGGCGGGACTGGTGACCCTGGAATATTGTGCCGAGACCTGTCGTGACGATCATGAAGAGACACTCAGTGAAGTCGAGGCAAAACAGTCGGATATCACCAAGCTGCAAGAACAACTGGATGAACTCGACATCGATCCCCGCTTGCTGTCGGAATTGGAGGGTGAAAGGGAGACAATTTCCCGTCGCATGGGTGAGGCCAACCGGTCGATCGAAACATTGGATAGTGCGTCTGTAGCTTATCAAGATGCGCTGCCCAAGCGGGAGAAGGCGATTGGTGCACGTGGTCGCGCTGGTTTTTTGCGTCTCATCATGCTGCTGTTGGCGCTAGTGATGGGCGGCAGTTGGTATCTCATGGCAAATATGCCGGCGCATGACTTGTCGCAGCAACTTTCAGAGCTGTTGGCAACAAACCTCTCTTTCTGGCAGCCGGAAATGGTTACCTGGTTACTCTATGCGGCAGCAGGTGCTGCGGTGCTGTTCCTCTTTTTCTGGATGCGCCGCGCCAGCCTGAGTAACAGTGTGAAAGATTATGGCCAGTCTGCGCAGTCTCTCGCCAGCGTATTGGACGATCTGCCGATTGCTGATAATCCAGAGACATCCTCTTCAGATGGGGTGGGGGAGCAGGAAGGTGAGCAGGCAACTACCAACACTTCTAAAGAGACAGAGAAAGAAGAGCCGGTTGCGGTTGATCGGGCTGCCCGAGGCAGATTAAGCCAGCGGATCAGTGACTGGCAGGCCACTATTGCCGAGGTGAGGGACGGTGTCGGCAATGAGCAGAATTTCCTGCGACAGGGCATGGAGGTAGACAAGCTCCGCATGGGGCAACTTGATCAGGCACTGACCCAAGAGCGGGAAAGGCTGGATAAGTCGGAACAATTGCACACCATTCAGACTGAAATACGAGAGAAAACTGCTGAACGCGAACGCCATATCGAGATCTGTTCAATGGCGGATGAGCTGATTCAGGGTGCAACACGGGAGGTCTCCTACCAGTTCAACCGTAAATTGCGTGGTCTGGTTAGCAAGACCCTGCCGCTGTTCACCGAAAACCGCTATGAACATCTGCAGATTGACGACGATCTCAGTGTCCGTGCCTTCTCCAGCGAGAAGCGCGATTTTATGGATCTGGATGAGATTTCCAGCGGTACTCAGCGGCAGATTATGCTGGCGGTACGTCTGGCGCTTTCCCAAGAGCTGGTTGAGCGGACGGTGAAAGGTAATCAGTTCCTCTTTCTGGATGAACCGTTCGCCTTTTTTGACGAACACCGCACCCGCAGTGCCTTGAGCGTATTGCCGACCCTCAGTGAGGAGCTGAACCAGATCTGGATCATCGGACAAGCCTTCTCGGATGACCTGAAATTCGATCGGCATATTCAGTGTGAGAGGAACAGGGGCTCGATTACGTAGGTGGCTGACTTGTTTAAAATCAAATTTCTTGTTTATCAGCAAGTGAATGCGGATAGACATCAATGTCCGCTGTGAAAATATCGGTTTACCAAAGTTCTAACCCGCTGCTTAGCGAGACGTAGGGTGCGGCTAGGCCGCACCGGACTCATGCCTCATCGATCTTTTGTATTTTGTCATGGTCACTGACAAACTGCCTGTAAAGGCGGCAATCCCATCTCTCTCAGCTGCCCTTGTGGCGAATTCATCGGCTGTTTTGTGCGCTCCTCCCGGTTCCGGTAAGACGACCCTTGTTCCTCTCGAGTTACTCCAGTCGTCGTGGTTGACGGGCCGAATTCTGATGCTAGAACCCAGACGCCTGGCAGCCCGTGCTGCTGCTGGTCGTATGGCCTTCCTGCTGGGTGAGGCAGTGGGTGAGACAGTCGGCTATTCCATCCGCCTGGAACGAAGAGTCTCTGCCAAGACGCGTATCGAGGTGGTCACCGAAGGTATCCTGACCCAGCGGTTACAGAAAGATCCGTCACTGGACGGTGTCAGTCTGGTGATCTTCGATGAATTCCACGTATTGCTGATCGACATGAAAATGCCAAAATATTGTCAAAAGCATCTTCCAGTGAAAGCCAGCGTGATGAATTATCCAACTTTAGAGAAGATGGCGGGCTTGTGATTGAAACGATGTCCAAATTGGATGCATGTGGACTTCCCATAGTTGAGGTGCTTCCAGAATTGAAAGCTGCACTACAAGGCTCTAGGTCCGTAGTATTATCCGCTCCGCCTGGTTCTGGAAAAACAACTATAGTTCCTTTGGCGTTGCTTGACGAGCAATGGGTAAGTGGTAACAAAATTATAGTGTTAGAGCCAAGAAGGCTTGCAGCAAGGGCCGCAGCTCAACGTATGGCTCATATAGCCGGGCAGCAGGTAGGACAAACGATCGGCTATCGTGTTCGATTTGATAAGCGTGTTTCTGAAGAAACACGGATTGAAGTTGTTACAGAAGGAATTCTGACACGCCAACTTCAACGTGACCCAGAGCTTAAGGGTGTTTCGTTAATAGTTTTTGATGAGTTTCATCTTAGAAGTATTCATTCTGATTTGGCATTAGCCTTGTGCACTGATGTAATTGCTGGCCTACGGGATGACTTGCGTTTGCTGGTGATGTCGGCAACCCTTGACATTGATGCCATTGCCTCTTTGATTGATGCCCCCGTAGTGACAGGGGAGGGGCGAAGCTATCCTGTGGATATTCATTACCTGGGTCGACCTGTAGAGGGTTTCATCCCACAGATTGCAGCCAGTGGCATCCTGCGCGCCTTGAAACAACAACAGGGAGATATCCTGGCCTTCTTACCTGGCACCGGAGAAATTAAGGCGACGGAGCGACTATTAAACGAACCATGTGGTAGCAGGGTCGAAATCTGCCCACTCTATGGGGATCTTACCAAAGAAGCCCAGGACCGTGCGATTCAACCTTCGAAGGAGAGGAAGCGTCGCGTCGTGTTGGCTACATCCATTGCCGAGACGAGCCTGACCATCGAAGGAATCACTACTGTGGTGGATAGCGGCTGGTCGCGTCTACCGCACTTCGATCCCAACAGTGGCCTGACTCGGTTGGAAACTTTGCGCGTCTCCAAAGCTTCGGCTGATCAGCGTGCAGGTCGAGCGGGACGACTCGGGCCGGGTGTTTGTTATCGTCTTTGGACTCAATCTGACCAGACCAAGCTAGCCCCCCATACACCACCAGAGATCATTGGGGCAGACCTTGCCCCTTTGGTGCTTGAGCTGGCGAACTGGGGAATCAAAGATCCCACAGACCTGAATTGGCTCGACGCACCACCCAAAGGGGCTTATGCACAGGCTCAGGAGCTGTTAGTACGGTTGGATGCTCTGGATCAGAAGTCTCTCATCACCTCCGCTGGTCGGCGTATGGTCGGCTTGTCACTGCATCCACGTTTAGCCCACATGCTAGATTATGCAGAGAAAAGTGGCCAACATGCACTGGCTGCCGATTTGGCTGCACTGCTCTCAGAACGGGATATATTGAAGCGAAAGCGAGGTGATCTGCCATTGCCAGTTGATATCGATGAGCGCTTGCACCTGCTTCAGCAATGGCGGAAATCGAGAAAGGAGTTGTCTAAACGTGAGGGTGTGGATATAGGGGCCTGCTTGCAGGTGGATAAGGCTGCACGCCAATGGACACGCTTTAAACAGCAGCGGGAGAGGGAGATCTCTTTGAAGCCCTTATCAATAGGCGGGCTTTTGGGACGGGCCTTTCCTGATCGTATCGCTAAACGGCGTGGATCTGGTGGCTTTCGGTTGGCAGCCGGTCGGGGCGCGAGTCTGCCTGCAGGGGATCGCCTTGAGAGTGAAACATTTCTGGTGATCCCCGCGTTAGATGCAGGTAAGAAAGAAGGGCGGGTATTTTTGGCCGCTTCCATCCCGCTAGAGGAGATTCGCTCTACCCATACAAAATCTATCACTCAGAAGACCTCCGTTACTTGGGTGGAGAGTACTGAATCAGTTTTAGCCCAGGAGGAAGAACAACTGGGAGCGATCACACTTTCTAGTCAACGAATGACAGAAATCAGTCCCGAAATGCAGCAGTGCGCAATGCTAGATGGTATTCGGCGGATGGGTTTAAAGGTTTTGCCCTGGAGTCGTGAAAGTAAAGAGTGGCTACAGCGGATACGTTGCCTCAAACGCTGGCAACCTAAAGAGGAATGGCCCGATGTAAGTGACCTGGCATTGTTGGAAGGGTTAGATGATTGGCTAGCTCCTTGGTTGGAGGGTATGACTCGGCGTGATCATCTCAAACGACTCGATTTAAAAAAGATACTTCTAACTATGCTGACTTGGGATAAGCAACGGCGTATGAATGAGCTGGTCCCTACCCACATTCAGGTTCCTAGTGGTTCGTTCAAGCGTCTTGACTATTCTGATGAAGAAGCACCGGTACTGGCGGTGAAACTGCAAGAAATGTTTGGTTTAGTTGACACTCCACGGGTCTGTGGAGGAAATAAACTCATTAGAGTTCATTTGCTATCGCCTAGTCAGCGCCCTATCCAGATTACTCAGGACCTACGTGGATTCTGGGAAAGGACTTATCAGGAGGTAAAGAAAGAGCTGAAAGGTCGCTATCCCAAACACTATTGGCCGGATGATCCGTGGAACGCGATTGCATCGGCGCGTGTTAGACCGAAGAAGTAACTTGTAGTAGTTCATTTCTACATCTGATCTGACAGTTAGTGTCAGATCATAGGGTCCGAATTGCGACCTTACCTTAGCGGACATTGGGACGTATTGTCGGGTCGGTATTGTTTTTGAATACCGTGTCTCGTAAGACCAAAGCGGACGTTATTCAGTCTCTTTGCCAGGAGGCGAGAAAATCTATATCTTCAAAGGTTTCAGGTCTGGCCTGTTGCCCTCTGTATCCGGCGTTTTGCAATACGAATACTGCTTCATCGGTGATGAATAAGTAGTTATCAACTAGCGAACGTAGGAACGAAGATGTAATAGCTCTTTTTGAGGGATAGCGGGCATTTTCACTTGCCCTGACAACGAACTCGGCGTCAATTACGACCGGCTTTTTGCCATGTAAGTCGTAGTCATCTGGAACATCGACCTCTATCCATCGCCAACGCTTAACCTGATAGACTTCCTTCTCTTCCGCGAATTTCGAAAGAATATCATTCCATTTTTCGTCGGTTATTTCATCGTGAAAGCCAACCTTAAATTGCAATTCGCCAACATGGGTGGTTTCGAGGAACTGATGAACAATACTCATGTTTAGGTCTCCTTTTGGCCGAGGTTGTGTGAAAACTCGACGTCAAATATGATGCCATATCGTTAGTAAACAGGGCTAATTCATGTCCCGCTTCATTGAAGAAGACAACAGATTGCAGGCTAGCCTGTTTCCGGAAAGGCTCGATGAATATATTGGTGAGGATAATCCAGTCCGAGTTATTGATGCGTTCGTTGACGGTCTTAATTTTCAGCAGTTAGATTTCGAGCGGGCTGTGCCTAAAGCGACTGGCCGTCCTGGTTACAAGCCCGGCACGCTGTTAAAACTTTACATATACGGGTATCTAAACAGGATACAGTAGAGTCGGCGGTTGGAGAAAGAAACCCAGCGCAATGTGGAGCTGATGTGGCTACTGGGCAGGCTACAGCCAGATTTCAAGACGATTGCAGATTTTCGCAAGGACAACAGCAAGGCTATCCAGCAAGTGTGCCGGGAGTTTGTAGATATCTGCCGAAAACTTGATCTGTTTGCAAAGCCTCTGGTTGCCATCGACGGTAGTAAATTCAAGGCGGTGAACAGTAAGCAGAAGAACGATACGCAAGCCAGCATGAAGCGTCGTATTGCCCGCGCCGAGAAGCACATAGCGGATTATCTCAAGGCGCTAGAGGACAAAGACAGTAACGATACTGGCGTTGATGAGTGTAATGCTCCGCAGCTCAAGGAAAAACTTGATGCCTTGCAGACTCACCTCAAAGAGCTGAAGCAGCGCGAGACGGAAGTAAAAGCCTACCCTGATAAACAGCTCTCGGAAACTGATCCGGATTCCAGACTGATGAAGCAAAGCACTGTCGGATCACTCGTCGGCTACAACGTCCAGACTGCTGTAGATACAGAGCATAAACTGATCATCGCACACGAGGTCACCAACTCACCTGTCGATCGCGGCCAACTACTACCGCTCGCTCGAATGGCGCAAGAGGCCTTGAATCAGGACAACTTAACCGTGCTAGCTGACCGAGGCTATTACAAAGGGACTGATATCAAGTCTTGCGTTGATGAAGGAATGATCACACTGGTTCCAAAACCGTTAACATCGAATAACGGTGCGAATGGTTTCTTTCCCCGTTCAGCCTTCAGGTACGATGCGCAAAAGAATGAATACCGGTGCCCTGCGAATCAAGCGCTAACGTATCGACACAGTAGTATGGAGAAGGGAATGTCCATAGATACCTACTATGTATCGACTCTCATCTGTAGGGCATGCGAGCAAAAGTCGCAATGCACAGTTGGAGTCAATCGACGCATGCGACGCTGGGAGCACGAGAATGTTCTTGAAGAAATGCAAGATCATCTGACGCAGATGCCTGAGGCAATAACGACACGAGCAAGTACTGTCGAACATCCGTTTGGAACGATCAAATTATGGACGGGGTCTCGACATTTTCTAATGAAGCGGTTGAAAAACGTACGCACAGAGATGAGCTTGAACGTGCTCGCTTTCAATCTGCGGCGAATGATCAGTATTCTTGGTGTGCTCGAACTGGTCAATGTGTTGAGGGCCATTGTCGTTTCCGTTTTCAGCGCTCTTCTGACGCGACTTAAGCCTTTAAGATCGCTATTACTGTGTTCTCCACTATTGATGCGGATAGCGAAATGAGCTACCAGAGAGCATCTGAGTACCATCTAGTTGATTTTACAGTGATCAAAATTTGGAATTTGCGTTTCCACACAGCCTCGGCCGTTAGGTGACGTGGTCAAGGGTTTTGGTACAACCCAGTTAAGCCGCTTTCTTCTGCTCCACCAGTTGCCGTTCGTATTCGTTTGGGCTCATGTAGCCCAAGTATGAATGCAGACGGCAACTGTTATAGAACATGGATATGTAATCCAGGATGTCCTGCTGGGCCTCATAGCGGGATTGGTAGTTCCGCCATTGCACGCGCTCCTGTTTCAGGCTGCCGAAGAAACTCTCCACGACCGCATTGTCCCAGCAGTCACCCTTCCGGCTCATGCTGCCTTCGATGCCATGGGCCTTCAGCAACCGTCGAAAAGCCTTGCTGGCATACTGTGAGCCACGATCCGAATGGTGGATCAATCCCGCCTTGGGCTGGCGACGCCAGATCGCCATTTGTAAGGCATCGCAGACCAGCTGTGTCTTCATTCGGGAACTCATGCTCCAGCCCACCACTTTCCGCGTACACAGGTCGATCACCACCGCCAGATACAGCCAGCCTTCCTGGGTCCAGACGTAGGTGATATCAGTGGCATACACCTGGTCCGGTCGATCGATGTCGAACTGCCGCTCGACCAGGTTTTCAAACACCGGCTGCTTGTGGTTGCTGTTCGTCGTCACCTTGTATTTCTTGCGCTGGCGGACCTGTACATTCGCTTCCCGCATCAGCTTTCGTGCCTTATTCCGGCTCACTGAATAGCCCAGCACATTCAGCGCCTTCTTCATACGACGACTGCCGTAGGTGTCGTCTGAGCTCTTGGCAATGTCACGGACCCATTCGATCATTTCCTGGTGAACGGGGTCTTCGAGTCTGCCTTCCCGGTTTTTCCGGTACTGGTAATAGCCATTTCGGCTGACACCCAAAACCTGGCACTGCAGGCTGATGGGGTAGGCATTCTTATGTTGGGTGATGAACGCGTATTTCACTTCGTTTCTGCTGCAAAGAATGCCGTCGCTTTTTTTAAGATGTCCCTCTCCATCTGAAGGCGCTTGTTCTCTGCCTTCAGACGTTTGATTTCCTCTTGCTCCGGCGTCAGCTTGCCGTTGCCACGAAAGGCTTGGCCATCTTCGGCGTCCCGGTGTTCCTTCACCCAGCGGCCCAGCATCTGTTCGTTGATATCCAAGCTTCTGGCAGCCTCTCTTCGCGTATAGCCTTGGTCCAGAACCAGGCTCACTGCATCCAGCTTGAATTCTTTCGAGTACTTCTTTCGGGTCGTCATTGCTTCTCTTCCTCAGTTAAGTCAATCTTACTTAACTGGGCTGTACCAGCCTATTGGACCACCTCAAGCCTCAAGGTTGGATCTGTTGTTGGTGACTATTGCAAACTGATAGTAATCAAGCTTGGCATTGATATCCTTAAGAATATCGTCTCTAAATAGTTTCTTGTGTTTTCTGTACTCGTTCTTATGTTTATGCCGTTCGCTATCTTCAGTTGTTGCACGATAGACGCTTTTCACGTATTCACGAGTGGCATACTCATTATTGATTGAAGCGCCATCCAAGAGTAGGTGTCGCAGGTACCTGCGTGGCCCTCCATAAGGCTCACCCGCAAATGTGACAAACTTAATTGAATAATATTCGAACGGAAACGATGCATCCGCTTCTTTGAGAACGGCTTCTATTTCTGATGAATAATCATCCATAGGGGCGCAACGTAATACCAGTCCATCACACATTACGCCATCGCTATTATTCAAGCCATTAAGGTCAGGATTACCTTGCTCGTTAAGAAATATCTCAATCTGCAACTGGGGTAACGCGCCATAATCCCTGGTGCTGGTTAGGAACTCGTCTACAGCATCAATATTCATCAGGTTTTCTAGACCCAGTGTATCGACTTTGCTGCGGCTCCCACTTAAAACAAGATCGATGGCTTGGAGAATGGTTGATTTTCCAGATTCATTGTCCCCTATTAGTAGGTTACGCTCAGGTTGAAGCCCCAGGGTAAATACCCGAAATCGTTTGAAATTAACCAATTTGACCTTGTTAATGACTTTAGTCACAGCTCTTTCTCTTTTGATTACAAGGAACCGGATTGAACTTGTACTGCACTTTACAATGGATGTAAAGTGCAGTACAACCGCATTATGGTTTAATGGGAGTTATAAATGCCCAACAACAAAACAGCAACGCTCACAGTTCGAATTGCACCAGAGTTCAAAGAAGCGCTCCGCTCTGCAGCTGAAACCGAGCACCGATCACTTTCAAACATGATCGAGGTACTCATTCGGGATCACTGTCGTAATCACGGGATTTCCCTACAAGAAGATCAAAAGCGTAACAAGGACGCATAGCGAATTATAAAAATGGCAAAAAAAGCGACAACGAAGAAACAGAAATCCTTTGAACAGACGCTCTGGGATACCGCAGACAAACTCCGGGGTACTGTCGAGTCCTCTGAATACAAGCATGTTGTCCTCAGTTTGATATTCCTCAAATTTATATCCGACAAGTTCGAAGAACGTCGAAAAGAGCTGGACGATGAGGGAAAAGGTGCTTACGTAGACATGGTTGAGTTTTACAACATGAAGAATGTTTTCTATCTACCGGAAGAGTCACGCTGGTCTTTCATCCAAAAGCAGGCGAAGCAGGAGGATATCGCGGTCAAGATCGATACCGCTTTGCATACGGTGGAGAAGAACAACAAGGCGCTACGGGGCGCACTACCCGATAACTACTTCTCACGGCTGGGGCTGGACCAGAGCAAGCTGGCAGCCCTGATCGACTCTATCAATAACATAGATACCGTAGAGGATAAGGAAGAGGATGTGGTTGGGCGGGTCTATGAGTACTTCCTAGGCAAGTTTGCCGCCACCGAGGGCAAAGGTGGGGGTGAGTTCTATACTCCCAAGTGTGTGGTCAACCTGATTGCCGAGATGATCGAACCCTACCGGGGCAAGATTTACGATCCCTGCTGTGGTTCGGGCGGTATGTTCGTGCAGTCGGTCAAGTTTGTGGAGAACCATCAGGGCAACAAGAAGGATATCTCCATCTACGGGCAGGAGCAGACTGGCACCACCTACAAACTCGCGAAGATGAACCTTGCTATCCGGGGTATTGCCGGGAATCTGGGCGAGGTTCCTGCCGATACCTTCTTTAAGGACCAGCATGAAGACCTGAAGGCTGATTTCATCATGGCCAACCCACCCTTTAACCTCAAGGAGTGGCGTGCCACTGATGAGCTGACCGATGATCCGCGCTGGGGTGGTTATGAGGTCCCACCCACTGGTAATGCCAACTACGGTTGGATTTTGCACATGGTCTCCAAGCTCTCCGAGCACGGGGTGGCGGGATTTGTGCTGGCCAACGGTTCCATGTCCACCAATACCAAGGGTGAGGGGGATATCCGCAAGAAGCTGATCGAGAACGATCTGGTGGACTGCATGATCGCCCTGCCGGGACAGCTCTTCTACACCACCCCGATCGAGGTCTGCCTCTGGTTCCTCACCAAGAACAAGAAGGCCGAGAACATCACCGGCCATAGCGAGAGTAACCACCGTAACCGCGAGGGCGAGACCCTGTTTATCGATGCTCGTATTATGGGGCAGATGGTAGAAGGTAGTCGTACTCAAAAAGAGCTAACTAAAGACGACATTACCGAGATCGCCCACACCTACCACGCATGGCGTGGTGAGGCGAAAGATGGGCAGTACGAAGACCACCCCGGATTCTGTAAGGCGACTACCCTCGATGAGATCAAGAACAACGACTTTGTGCTGACACCGGGGCGCTATGTTGGAGCGGCAGAGATTGAGGATGATGGAGTGCCATTTGAGGAGAAAATGGCCGACCTGACCCAGACCCTCTATCGCCAGATGGCAGAGTCGGATCGGCTGGATACGGTGATTCGGGATAATCTGGAGGCATTGGGATATGGGGGTTGAGACCGAAACGTATTCGTTTGCGGACTTGCTTTCCAACATTGTCGATAACAGAGGGAAGACTTGCCCGGTGGCAGAAGAAGGCTTGCCACTTATTGCCACAAACTGCGTAAAAAATGAGACTCTTTATCCTGCGTTCGAGAAAGTCAGATACGTGGACGAGGATACATTCGCAAATTGGTTTAGAGGGCACCCTGAGCCGGGCGACATGATATTCGTTACGAAAGGATCGCCGGGTAATGTTTGTTGGACACCCGAACCGGTGAATTTCTGTATTGCTCAAGATATGGTGGCCATACGATCTGATTCCGAAATCGTAGACTCAAAGTACCTCTTTGCGTTGTTGCGGTCTCCAGCGACGCAAGCCCGCATCCTAAATATGCACGTTGGGACACTGATCCCACACTTTAAAAAAGGGGACTTTAAGAACCTATATTTTGATATCCTAGCCGATATGGGATTGCAGAAGGAGATTGGAGAAATTTATTTTTCCTTTTGTGAAAAAATCGAACTCAACCGCCAGATGAACGCCACACTGGAGTCGATGGCGCAGGCGATGTTCAAGAGCTGGTTCGTCGATTTCGACCCAGTGATTGACAACGCACTGGCCGTAGGTAACCCCATCCCAGAACCTCTCCATACACGTGCCGAGGCACGCAAGGCGTTGGGTGACAAGCGCAAACCACTCCCCGAAACAATACAGCAACGGTTCCCCAACTGTTTTGTATTCAACGAGGAGATGGGATGGCTGCCGGAGGGGTGGGTTATATCTAAATTTCAGGAGATTGCTGAAGTTGTTATGGGGCAATCGCCCAAGGGAGACACATACAATACTGAAGGCGAAGGGATGCCACTAGTTAATGGACCCGTAGAGTTTGGCCCATATTTTACACAAAGGACCAAGTGGACAACTGCGCCTACGAAACTATCCGAGGATCAAGATTTAGTTGTCTGTGTCCGTGGTTCAACCACTGGCCGATTCGTAAAAAGCGATGGTGTGTATTGTCTTGGACGCGGTGTTTGTTCTATCCGCGGAAAAAGATCCCAAGCATTTGTAGACTACACGTTTAAATACCACAAGGACGCTTTACTCGGGATGACCACTGGCTCAACATTTCCAAATTGGAGTGGGCCGACCCTGAAGGGGTTTTCCATTATTAAGCCCTCTGATGTCCTGCTTGATGTTTTTGAAGAGCTGGTGGGGTCGTTGATCAACAAGATGTGTAGCAATACTGTTGAAACAGAAAATTTGTGTGAGATCCGCGATACCCTTCTACCCAAACTCCTTTCAGGTAACTCCGAATCCTGGAAGCTGAACAACAGGTCGCAGCTAGCCAATGAGTAAATTCACGGAAGAAAAGCTAGAGCAGGCGATCATTGCCCTGCTGGAGGAACAGGGATACCCCCATCTGCACGGTGAGTCGATCACCCGTGAACCCCATGAGGTCCTGATCAAAGAGGACCTTCACGACTATCTAACCAGTCAGTATCAGACTGAAGGGGTCACCTCTGGTGAGGTTGATTCGGTGATCCGAGAGTTGGAGCGGTTCCCGGCAACCGATCTCTACGATGCCAACAAGTCGATTATGAAGCAGGTCTCGGATGGGTTTCTGCTGAAGCGTGACGACCACACCCAGAAGGATCTCTATATCCAGCTCATCGATTATTCGGCTGTGGATGCCAACCACTACCGCATGGTCAACCAGTTGGTGATCGAGGGGAATGAGAAGCGCATCCCCGATGGCATTCTCTACATCAATGGTCTTCCGTTGGTGGTGTTTGAGTTCAAGAGTGCGATTCGTGAAGAGGCGACCATCCATGATGCCTATCAGCAGCTCACCACCCGCTATGCGCGTGATATCCCCGAGCTGATGAAGTACAACGCCCTCTGCATCCTCAGTGATGGGGTCAACAGCAAGGCGGGTTCACTGTTCGCCCCCTATGAGTTCTTCTACGTATGGCGCAAGGTGAGCGGTAACGAGACGGTGGTGCAGGATGGCATCAATGCTCTGCATACCATGATTGAGGGGCTGTTTGATAAAGGACGGCTGCGACAGGTGATTCGCCACTTTGTCTACTTCCCCGATAAGTCGCATCGTGAGGAGAAGATCGTCTGTCGTTATCCGCAGTTCTATGCCGCCACCAAGCTTTACGACAACATCAAGGTACATCGTAAACCTGCCGGGGATGGTAAGGGCGGTACCTACTTTGGGGCGACCGGCTGCGGTAAGAGCTATACCATGCTTTTCCTGACCCGGCTATTGATGAAGAGTGTCGATCTCGAGAGTCCGACCATTGTGCTCATCACCGACCGCACCGATCTGGATGATCAGCTCTCCGGCCAGTTCACCAATGCCAAGGGCTATATTGGGGACCAGACGGTGATCAGTGTCGAGAGCCGTGCCCAACTGCGTGAGCTGCTGAAGGGGCGTAATAGTGGCGGGGTGTTCCTGACCACTATCCACAAATTTACCGAGGATACCGAGCTGCTGAGTGAGCGCGATAACGTCATCTGTATCTCGGATGAGGCACACCGCAGCCAGATCAATCTGGATCAGAAGGTACGGGTGACCGAGAAGGGGGTACAGCGTACCTACGGCTTCGCCAAATATCTGCACGACTCACTGCCCAATGCCACCTATGTCGGTTTTACTGGTACTCCCATCGATGCCACCCTCGATGTCTTTGGTGAGGTGGTCGATAGCTACACCATGACCGAATCAGTCAAGGATGAGATCACTGTACGGATCGTCTATGAGGGGCGAGCTGCCAGGGTGGTTCTCGATAATCGAAAGCTGGAGGAGATCGAGGCCTACTACGCCCAGTGTGCCGAGGATGGGGCGAGCGACTACCAGATCGAGGAGAGCAAGAAGGCGAGCAGCCAGATGAACGCCATTTTGGGTGATCCAGATCGCATCCGTGCCTTGGCTCTCGATTTTGTTACCCACTATGAAAAGCGACTCGAAGAGGGGGCGACCCTGAAGGGCAAGGCGATGTTTGTTTGTAGCAAACGGGAAATTGCCTACGCCTTCTGGCAAGAGGTGATCAAACTACGCCCTGAATGGAATGAGGTACTGGCCTGTGAGGCTGGGGCAGAGCTGACCGAGGAAGAGAAGAAAAAGATCAAGCCGATGGAGCGGGTGAAGATGATCATGACCCGTGGCAAGGATGACCCCAAAGTGCTCTACGAGATGCTGGGCACCAAGGAGTACCGCAAAGAGCTGGATCGGCAGTTCAAGAATGCCAAATCCAACTTCAAGATCGCCATCGTGGTCGATATGTGGCTGACCGGCTTCGATGTGCCGTTCCTCGATACCATCTATATCGACAAGCCAATCCAACGTCATAACCTGATCCAGACTATCTCACGGGTTAACCGTAAGTTTGAGGGCAAGGAGAAGGGCTTGGTGGTCGATTACATCGGCATCAAGAAGCAAATGAATCTGGCGCTGGCCCACTACAACAAGGCCGACCAGCAGAACATCGAGGAGATCGAGCAATCCATCGTGGTGGTGAAGGATCATCTCGACCTGCTGGGAAAGATGTTCCACAAGTTCAATGCTGATCCCTACTTCAACGGTAGCCCACTCCAGCAGCTTCAGTGCCTCAATATGGCGGCTGAGTACGTGCAGATCACCGATAAGGTCGAGAAGCGGTTTATGGCCCTTGTAAAGCGCCTGAAGGCAGCCTACGACATCTGTAGTGGCTCTGAGGGGTTCAGCCATACCGAGCGTGACCAGATCCACTTCTATCTTGCTGTGCGGGCCATCGTCTTCAAACTAACCAAGGGCAATGCCCCTGATGCTGCTCAGATGAATTCCAAGGTACGGGAGATGATTGCCGAGGCACTACAGGCCGATGGGGTCGAAGAGATCTTCAAGATGGGTGAGGATAGCGCCAGTGCGGTCGATATCTTCGATGACAACTATCTGGCCAAGCTCGACAAGATCAAACTCCCCAATACCAAGATCAAACTGCTGCAACAGTTACTGGCCAAGGCCATAGAGGACTTCAAGAAGACTAATCGATCCAAGGGAATGGACTTCTCCAAGAAGTTTAAGGCGCTGGTAGATGCCTATAACGAGCGTAAGGAAGACGATGTGCTGGTTAGTGAGGTGCTAGATGAGTTCTCGGCTGAGATTGTAGAGATGATTCACGCCCTGAAGGCCGAGATGGACTCAGGTGATGAGCTGGGTATCGATATCGAAGAGAAGGCCTTCTACGACATTCTGAAGAGTCTGGCAATTAAGTATGACTTCACCTACCCGGAAGATAAGCTGCTGGAGCTATCCAAGGCGGTAAAGGTGGTTGTCGAGGATAAGGTGCAATACACCGACTGGAATCAGCGGGACGACATCAAAGCTGAGCTGAAGGTTGACCTAATTGTCTTGTTAGCTGAGCATGGATATCCCCCAGTTGACCGAGATGAGGTTTATAAAGATATCTTCGAGCAAGCGGAGAACTTTAAGAAATACCAGGCATGCCTGTAGGATCAATAAGGAGCATTGAGTGGGGACCGAAATTGAACTGGAGATTGCCGGATTAACACTAGATTGGAGTAAGAATTCAAGAGGAATAGATCATGGCGCTCTATTTCAAGAGTGCGATAGAAAATCCTTCCATTCTGAGCAACTCTACCATGAGCATTACGAAAGGTCAGAGTGTGACTCAAGCATAATGGATATGGGTTTCATTCGCCCGCTCAAGTATGTTGTCCCCAGGCTAGAACTTCTCGGGTTCACTATTAAACGGATGGAAGAAGAATATACTCGCTGTTCTAATATATGGCGAGAAGAGAAAAGCGCTATTTCAGACCACGAAGGTGAATCTGTTGATTTAATGAGTTTTGATGAGTTTCGTGCTTTTGTTGATGCATATCCGCTCATGGAACTAAATAACACTTTTGAAACTGCTTACGATATCCTTAATGAAAATAGTTTTATCAACAACATAGGTGGAGAAGAGGTAGCCAGACTTATTCCGAATTATTCTCCGCATGATATGCAACCTTATTCCCATCGAAGCTGTTTTGGCGGATTAATTGAATTTCTGCACCCATATTCAATACTGCGCTTACTATCAGAAAATGACCGTAACTCTGAGCTAAATGTTACCTGGCAGTATGGACCATTGGTGGAGAATGGGTGGGAAGAAGAGGCTTCCTTCATACCATGCGCGAGGCGCACTCAAACATTTCTGGTTGTCACTGAGGGAAGCTCTGATACGCATATACTCAAACACGCTTTTTCTATTCTCCGGCCAGATATCAAAGATTTTTTCCGCTTTATGGATGTAAGCGAACGTCACCCATTTTCTGGAACGGGAAATTTGCTAAAGTTTGCGGAAGGTTTGGCAAAAATTGATGTTCAGAACCAAGTCGTGTTTTTGTTTGATAACGATGCAGAGGGCTATTCTACCTACCAGAAAGTGATGGCCTTAAATCTTCCTCAGAATATGAGCTCAATGATTTTACCTACACTGGAGCAGTTTCGAGCATTTGAGACCTCAGGGCCTAATGGTAATCCCCCCAAAAAATAACGGGGTTCAAAAGTAGAATTTTCCATTTATTATTACGAAAAGGAGAATCTACAATGAAGAAGTCCCGCT
>JAHXHT010000023.1 GCA_025656435.1 Candidatus Thiodiazotropha sp. (ex Gloverina cf. vestifex)
TAACAGTCACAATTACGGCCATACAACCGCGCCTACGCCTATCGGGGACTAATCGCCTCGGCTTTCAGCCTTCCATGGCGATCAGCGCCGGACTGATCAGTTGGTGTCCGCTTTACCGCATCATAGGCTTCAGCAGCAAAAAGTAATTTTATCGCTGAATTATTCAGGGTACCTGTTGCGATTTCAGTATATTTTTGGAGCAACCGGCCATATGGTCGGTTGTGAAAAAAGGGAATAATCCACCATTTGACCACTAAGTCGATAGCCCCTCATCTTCTGTTTTAGGCCAAGCTTCCAATACCGCCTGCACCAATGTCGCCAGTGGTATAGCAAAGAAAACACCCCAAAACCCCCAAAACCCGCCAAACACCAGAATCGCCACGATGATCGCAACCGGGTGTAGATCTACAACCTCAGAAAAGAGCAGCGGCACAAGCACATTGCCATCGAGCGCCTGGATCACCAGGTAGGCCACAGCCAGCCAGATAAAATCAGGCCCCCAACCCCATTGAAACCAAGCCACAAACAATACCGGCATGGTCACAACAGCAGCACCGATGTAGGGGATGATAACCGACAACCCGACCATCACTGCCAACAGCAGCGCATAATTCAGGCCCAATAGAGTGAATGTTACCAGGCTGGCAGCCCAAACAATGACGATCTCCCAAAACTTACCTCGTACATAGTTGGCGATCTGCCGATCCACGTCCTTCCAGACCGTACCGGCGAAGCTTCTGTGCCTTGGCATGTGCTGCACCATCCACCCGATAATCAACCGCTTGTCCTTGAGAAAGAAGAACACCAACAACGGCATCAGGATCACATAGACAATGAGTGTGATCACTCCCACCACAGAGGCTAACGACCATGAGACAGCCTGCTGGCCAAACGAGGCGATTTCAGTCCTGATCTGGCCAATCAGTTGATCGACCTGTGTCTGAGGAATCAACTCCGGATAGCGCTCAGGCAACTGCATCAAAGCCGCCTGTCCCATAGAAATCATGGCCGGTAACTGCTGAACAAAGTCGGTAATCTGTCGCGAGAGCAGAGGCAATAGTCCCAGCATGAACAGCGCTACAAACAGCATGAAAAGGATAAAAACGATGATCACGGAAAGCAAGCGGGGTACGGCACGCTTTTCCAACAGCGACACAATACCTTCCAGGAGGTAGGCGATAACAATACTGGCCAACACTGGGGCAAGCATGTCACCCATGGTGATCACGACGCCAAAAAAGATGATCAGAAACAGTGTCAGAAAGACAACCTGCGGATCGGAAAGGTAGCGCTTAAACCAGTCGGCTATGACCTGCATCGAATACCCTCAACAGACGGGTTTAAAAAAGAGAGTCTTATTCGCTCTCGAGGTAACGTTGATAGTGTTCACTGAAGATCACCTCCAACTCATCGATGACCGACACAGCATCCCGTCCCTGCATGACGTGCGACATCATCAATGATGAGGTCTGATCGAGAAGCTGTTCCCGCTCAAGCATGTAGTAAGTGGCTGAGAGACGTTTGATCGCCTTCACCACCGACTCCTGCTCAGGCCTGTCAATTCGCTTAGGCTCCTGTGCAACCTTCTCTTGAGATGATCCAGATCCATCATCCCGTGCTGCCAGGAACTGGGCGAATGCCAGCAGGGTCTCACGGCCCTGTACATCCAGACCGCCAAACAGATCAAGCAACTGCCGTTGGTCGGTACTCAGATTCCTTTGTTTAGGGACGAACTGCAAGATTTTCGCTCCTTAATAGAACAAGCTGTCTACCCATTCGCCTGATGGAGAAGCCTTCATTCCAGGCACTCAACATGCGATTATTTCAGGCTTAGCAAAGATTAGATGACAGGCTCTAAAGTGCTTCCTCGGCATGGTCTTCACAGTAGCCACGGGCAAAATCGAGCAACTCCTCCATGGCGCGTAGGCGGAATTTTTGTTTCTGATGCACAAAGGAGAATGGACGCTCCAGCGTGGGTGACAGATTGATGGCCCTCAGGGTGTCCAGTTTCAGTTCCTTCTGTACCGTCGCACGGGAGACGACGGAAACCCCCATGCCTGCCTCAACAGCACCCTTGACTGCCTCGGGGCTACCCAGCTCCATTGAGATATTCAGGGTCGATTCGCAATGTTGACTCAGATATTCATTGATGACTTCACGTGTGCCTGAGCCTTCCTCACGGCAGATAAAGGGGTATTCCAATAACTCATCGATACTCAGGGAGTCCTTTTCCGCAAGATCGTGGTTAGGCGGTACGATTGCGACAAGATGATCGAGACGGCAGACCTCAACAACCAGGTTTTTGTTTCCCACCGGGGCCTCGACCACACCCAGGTCGATGGTGTTGTTCTCAACCATCGAGACGATGCCATCGGAGTTGGAGACACGCAGGTGCATTGTTACCTCAGGATAGCGGGTACCGAAGTCGCCCAGTAGTGCGGGCAGCATGTACTCGGCGATTGTCGTGCTGGCCCCGATCGTGAGCGCTCCACGGATCTCACCCGTCATCTCCCTGATAGAGTTCTCCATATCTGCATAGAGATCGAATATCCTGTCCGCGTACTCGAAGACACGGCCCCCAGCCTCAGTCAGGCTGATTCTGTTATGCGTCCGGTCAAATAGACGGGTATTGAAATACTCCTCCAGCTGTCGCACCTGAAAGGTAACGGCAGGCTGGGTCATGTGGAGTGTTTCGGCCGCCTTGGTAAAGCTGAGTAAACGGGCTACGGTGTGGAAAACCTGTAATCTGCGATCCGCCATTTTTTAGAAGCCTAATTCAGTTGTTCTTTAATAGTAATAAACTTAATTTATACCACAACTCCACAGGCTATGGCAGCAGAGTTCACAATCCAAATCCTGTGACGCCTCACTCAGCCTCAAGAGTCTCCATATCCATATTCCCAAATACTTCTAAGTAAATTCGTGTGCCAAAATTATGGTAATTCGATGAAATATCCTCTAGCCTGAAAAAAATGTACCCATTGTGTTGCAGATGGGACATGAATGAATCGTCACATGCAAGGCAAGGCTCGCCGATCAAATAATATGGATTAATGGCGAGTTAACAATAATAGATATCCACGGCGGAGGTAAGCGGATGCAACTTAAAAAAACCTTTCAACTCTCACGACTGGCACTATCCTGCGGTATTGCGATGCTGGCCATGAATCAATCGGTCCAGGCATCGGGTTTTGCCGTACCTGAGCTGAACATCACCGGCTTGGCGCTTTCCAATGCCCTGGTGGCCAATCCTGATTCTCTTGCGGCCATCGCCTATAACCCAGCTGCCATGTCATTTCACGAGGGCAGTTCTGTCTCGGCTGGTGCTTTGCTGGTGAAACCCGACCTGAGTGTCACAACCAGTGGCGCAGGTAGTGTCGACAGTGAAGCCAACGACATTGTGGGCATACCCACACTGACAGCACATACGAAACTCACCGAGACCTGGTCAATCGGCATCTCGGTTAATGCCCCATTTGGTTTGGAAACAGAGTGGCCAGCGGGAACTTTTGACAGTCAGTATCCTCCGGGGTCAACCATACCCACACAGAGTAAATTGGAAATAGTTGCGTTCTCTCCCAGCGCTGCCTTCAAAATCAATGAAAATGTAAGCATAGCTGGTGGTGTTGATTACTACTGGATGCGGGAGGTGATCTTTGATGGCGATGTCAATAATCCGCTAGGCTCCAATCCTGCAGCCGACCTTGAAGGGGATGGCCGGGGTGTCGGTCTGAACCTGGGACTCATTGTCGATCAGGGTAACTGGAGTTTTGGCGGTAGTTATCACTCAGAAGCCAACATCCCCATCGAAGGCACAGTTGATCTACCAGCCGGCGCCCTACCTTCATTTTTCTCAAACAATGTCCACGCAGACCTTAAGCTTCCCTATCGTCTGCAAGTGGGGGTAAGAAATCAGACCACGGACAAACTCGCCATTGAATTCGATATTACCCGTACGGGTTGGAGCTCTTTCGACAAACTTGTGGTGGATCAGGACCAGTATGGTGTCAACATCGTCACCAGCGATAACAATTGGGATGATGCCAACGCCTACCGGCTGGGTGCTACCTACGATATCAGTCAGGCGACTCAACTAAGGATCGGTTACACTTTTGATGAAACGCCACAAGACGATGCATTCTTCAGTCCACGCATTCCCGATTCTGACCGTCAGCTCTTCAGTTTCGGACTAGGCCACACACTGGGTAATGGCTGGACCATCGATGCGGGCTACATGTTCGTCAAGTTCGATGAAAGAACGATAAACAGCACAACAGCAGCCGTTATCGGTCAAGAGACAAACGGCACAACGGCGGTCAATGGCACCTATGATTCCAGCGTCCACTTGTTAGGACTGGGTGTGACGATGCACTTCATGTAACCGTTAAAACTTGTTGAATCGATAAGTGGAGGCCCCGCATCGTCCGGGGCCTCTTTTTTTTCAGGCATAAAAAAACGCCGCCCTTGTGGGGCGGCGCCGTGACTGCATTTTACAAAGGGTTAGATGTAAAGGCAGATATCGCTTTCACCGGCAAACTCGAAGAAACGAGCAGCACCGGCGTATTCGATACCGTCGATAAATTCCGCGGTATTGAGTTCAAACAGGTCAACGGTCATTTGACAGGCGATCAGTTTTACCTCGGCTTCCTGGCACAGCTCACGAAGCTCTGCAAGGTCAGCAACGCCTTTCGAGGCCATCTTTTTCTTCATCATACCGGTCATCATGCCCTGCATGCCCGGCAAGGCTAGTCCCAGTACGGGAAACCACTTATCCATGCCCATCGGCATCGGCATACCCGGATTACCCAGCGGTGTCACTTCCAGTGCCAGGTCTCTCTTCAACAGCTGCAGACCATAGAAAGTGAAGAAAATCTCAGTTTCATAGCCGAGGGCAGCCGCAGTGGATGCCAGGATAAATGGAGGATAGGCCCAATCGAGCGAGCCCTTGGTGGCGATGATGGCTAACTTTTTTTCGTCCGGCATCGTTTACGTCTCCTAAAAAGGTTCTGACCGAAGCATTAAGCCTTCTTGATCAGAAATTCGAATTTTCCACCCACTTCCTTGGACTCCATCAGCTCGTTACCGGTCTGATTGGCGAAAGCCTCAAAATCCTTCACAGAACCGGGATCGGTTGCAATGATGTGCAGCACTTGACCGGATTCCATACCATTAAGGGTTTTCTTTGCACGCAGGATCGGCAGGGGACAGTTGAGTCCGCTCGCGTCCAATTCTTGATCAAAATCTGCCATGGTATGACCTCCAGCTATATCGATGTTTTAGTATGTTGGAAAAAACTCAGACGGGCTTTTATATGACAAGCGTCTCTGAAACGCAAGCAAACCCACTGCTGAGAACCTTTATGTTTCATTAAGCCCAAATTTCAAATTACCCATTATCAGACACTTAGCTTGCAAGGCGTGTCTCCAATTGATACCCGGACCTGGCCCATCCCAAGATGCCACCACGCAGATTGATGGTATTCTCATAACCCTGTTGCACCAGGTAGGCACAGGCGTGGTAGGAACGTGCGCCACTGTGACAATAAAGAATGACGTCCTTATCCTTCGGCAACTCGCTGATGCGCAGAGGAATCAGGTGCATCGGCAAATGTTGTGCTTCAGGGAGCACGCCTTGAGCCAATTCACCTTCGCTGCGAATATCTAGCAGTATCAAATCATCACCTTCAGCAATGCGCGCCTGCAGATCGAAAGCGTCGATTTCTTTGATCATCACGGGTGGGTAACCTTAAAAAATGAAAAATGAGGTTTATTAGTATATTAATGTGTTTAAATATTGCAACCAGGAATATCACTTTCCCTTCAAGTTTTTCGAGATGATTGAGCCGTGCTAAAGTCTTCCAAACTCAGAATCTCATCCATAATAATACAACTATCAGGCTGAATATCATGGATTTTTTCCCCATTTTTCTTGACATCAAAAATAAGCAATGTCTGGTCGTGGGTGGCGGATCTGTTGCGGAACGTAAAACAGCTTCACTACTCAAATCCGGCGCTGACGTCACGCTGGTAGCACCGGAATTAACCCACAACCTGACAACATGGCGGGATATGGGGCAGCTGACGCATCAGGCAAGGGAGTTCTCGGCTCAAGATTTGGACGGCTGCCATCTGGTCATCGCAGCAACCGACCAACCCGCCGTTAATCGACTGATATCTGAGCTGGCAAATGAGCAGCGGACACCCGTCAATGTAGTAGACCAGCCAGAGCTCTGTAGTTTCATCCTGCCTTCAGTCATTGATCGCTCACCAGTCGTGGCCGCCATCTCTACAGGAGGTGCATCCCCGGTACTGGCGCGCCTCATTCGCACTCGCCTGGAATCGATGATACCTGCCGGGTACGGCCGTCTTGCCGAGCTCTGTAACCGTTTTCGTCAGCGCGTCAAGGAGACCTTTGCCAAACCTGCCGACCGTCGACTCTTCTGGGAACGAATCCTGGAAAGCGGCGTGGCTGAACGAATCTTCTCTGGACACGATGCCGAGGCAAACGAGTTGATGGAGAAGGCCCTAGCCAACACCCGACTTTCACAGGATATCGGTGAGGTCTATCTCGTTGGCGCTGGTCCTGGCGACCCTGACTTACTGACCTTTCGGGCCTTGCGCCTGATGCAGCAGGCCGACGTAGTGGTCTACGATCGTCTGGTGGCTAAACCCATACTCGAAATGACACGACACGATGCGGAACATATCTATGTAGGTAAAGAGCGGGATAAGCACACCATGCGTCAGGAGGAGATCAACAAGCTCCTGGCCAGCCTGGCCAAACAGGGTAAGCGGGTACTCCGACTTAAGGGGGGTGACCCCTTTATATTCGGACGGGGAGGTGAAGAAATCGACACCTTGGCGGCGGAGGGCGTGCCTTTTCAGGTGATTCCCGGTATCACAGCGGCTGCGGGTTGTGCCTCATATGCAGGAATACCGCTCACACACAGGGATTACGCCCAGTCAGTTACTTTCGTCACGGGCCATCTCAAGGATGGCACCATGAACCTCAACTGGCCCATGCTGGCCCAACCCAACCAGACAATTGTCTTCTACATGGGACTGGTAGGGCTGCCAGTTATCTGCAGGGAGTTACAACACCACGGCGCAGGTGGCGACATGCCCATCGCGCTGGTCCAGCAAGGTACAACCCACAAGCAAAGGGTATTTACCGGCACGCTGGAGACCATCCAGCAGATTGTAGAAAAGGAGAAACCCAAACCACCCACTTTGATCATCGTCGGTCACGTGGTGGAGTTGCAGGAGAAGCTGGCCTGGTTCGTTGCACCACCTCATTCGGATCAAGGAGCCACCTCGCCAGTCGACTTTTAACTGCCTGAGGTAAATCTCTATGATTTTGGGCTCAGCTGATCATCCCGTAACATTGGTGTGAAGTAGTCATCTGCCACTTCGATATCAACGGGGTCGCCTGCCTCATTCACAAGTAGTTGCTCATAGTCGTTCCAACCGCGCAGACCGGTTTTCAGGGAGGCCACGTTCCCGAACCCGAGCAGATGCATGGAAAATGCCGCCAACACACTACGATAACCCGATCGACAGACCACCACGACCTCTCGTTCCCTGGCCTTCACCAATTCGGGAATCGTCTCTTCATAGTCCCATTCACAGGCTGATTCGAGGATTCCCCTGGGTGCAGCGATAGATCCCTCGATATGCATGGCATCGTACTCATAGGGCTCTCGAACATCGACAACCATGAGTTCGGGATTCTCCGCTATACGTTCTTCCAGATCCCAGGGCATGATCTCCTTTACATTACCAAGGCACTCGCTGATCAAGCCGAGAAAATTTTTCATGTCGTTTAGTTCCACTTGCGGGAGAGAAATCATCTCTCCCCATTAAATCGTATTATTTTGTGAGCCCCTTGAGCAGAGATTCTGTTCGACTGCGATAACTGCCGCTTCAACCCGCGAATGCACCTCCAGCTTACGCAAAATCGCCTTGACGTGGAGCTTAACGGTGCCATCGGAGATACCCAGATTTCGCGCGATAACTTTATTGCTTTGTCCATCAGCAAGATGGCAGAGGATTTCCCGCTCCCGTGGTGTCAGGTCATCCAGCGATGACGTCTGCTTGCTGCTACTGGGCGGCCCCCCTTGTACTGCCTTGGCCAGTACACTGGTCAGCTCCTTTGCGACTACAGTATCACCCTTGACGATCTGCTGTAAGGCGTCAATCAGTTCATTCGGTTCCATATCCTTCAGCAGATACCCCTGGGCGCCTGTCTGCAGCGCCTCGATGACATCCGACTCCTCCCTGCTGGTGGTCAACATGCTGATCGGCATGGCGGGATAGTGCTTACGAAGCACCGACAGGACTTCCGTGCCGGTCATATCCGGCATACGCATATCGAGCAACACCACATCCGGTTTCTCCTGAGCCACAATCTCTATGCCCTTCAGACAGTCACCCTCGGCAACGACATCAATCCCCCGCCGCTCCAGCAACTCCTGAAGCCCAATACGAAACAGGGCATGATCATCGATCAGCAGCACGCGCATCTCATCTACCTCTGCAAACTCGCTTCGCTCTTGGCGCTGCGAATAATCAGTTCAACCCGGGTTCCTTCTCCCGGTTCGCTCTCAATGGAAAAGTCACCGCCAATCCTTCTCGCCCGCTCCTCCATGATTGACAGTCCAATATGCTCGCCCGGATTCCCTTTGGGTGCAGTGCCTTCGAAACCCACACCGTCATCCTCCACCAGGATCAGATAGCTGCCCGGACTGCGACAACGTAACAGGACACGTACCGTATGCGCCTTGGCATGTTTACGTATATTTGCCAGTGATTCCTGCACAATTCTCAATGCCTGCATCTCTTGTGTGGTATCGAGATCTACCTTGATACAGTCCGGTTGAAAAAAAGCCGATATGCCTGTCTCCTGCTGGAAACGCTCCACCAACTTTTCCAGGGCCTGGACCAAACCCCGCTGATCCAATGGTGCGCGAAAACTGTTGATCAACTCTCTCAGTTCATCATGCGCCTCATCCAAACCATTGTGGATTCGCTGTGCCTCAAACATCAACTTCTCCGAGGCATCGCCATCCTCCAGGGTATCCTCCAACATGCGGATCTGGAAACGCAGACTGGCCAGCGTCTGAGCCAGTGAGTCGTGCAGTTCATGGGCCAGGGAGGTCCGTTCCTCGACAATGGATAGTCGTCGAGCCTCGGTATCTGAACGTTGTTTGGCCACCGCCATACCCAGGTGACTACCAATCGTATTCAGGATATCTAGCACATCTTCCCGGCCATCGTAGATGCCCGGTTTGTCGACGTAGAGATGGTAGAAACCCAACACATCACCGTGATACCACATCGGTACGGAGACCCGTTCCACCTCATCCGGACCAAACATGCGGCGATCATTTCTGTGTGAACAGATTCCGGCATCCTGTGAGCAGAGGATATCTCCCGGCGACAGCGCGATACCACACTGGCAGAGCTTAATCGGTAACATCTCCTGCTCGTTGTAGAGTCTGCCATTTTGATCAATGCAACCGACCTGCCGCACTCGGTCACCCTGAAGCACCAAATGAACTGTGGCAGAGCGGGCACTGACCATGCGCTTGAAGACGCCCATATATTCCAGCAACAGCTCATCCAGATTTTCCGACTGGTTGATGCCAGCAGCCACATCGTACAGCACCTGAAGTGAGGTGGTCTTCTGCGCCAGACGCCATGTCTGGCGGGCCACACGCACTTCCATATCCTCATAGATATCAGTCAGCTCCTCGTTCAGGCTGTCGATATCTTTTGCCATTCCACTCAATACCCCGGTCTGTTCCGAGACCCGATTGGCCACCGGTTCACCCTGGCAGACCTGATTGACAGTCTGCTCCAATGACGCCAGCGGACGCAGCAGTTGGCTACGCAAACGTATCAATAACATCAGTAAAGAGAAAAGCGCCATAAGGCTGGCAACGAAGAGCAGCCCTTGTAGCAGCTGGCGACTCCCCTGCTCCGCAAGCAACATGAGTGCAAACAGCAGGCAAAAGAGGGTGCTCAATCCTAACATCAGGATCGGAACAAGCAGATTACCGGTAACCAAAATACGTAGACTCGGCCAATGCCGGGAATCAATCATCCCCTCAAGCCAGGTCAACCAGCCATGCTCGCGCTGATAATCGTCGCCCCTGGCGCCACCCGCCGTCAGGACCGTCCGTTTCTCTTCAACTTGCATAATGGGACTCTATCACGAACCACTCTCATCGGCGTTGCGCATTGGACCGGCAATCAAGCGTTCACGCAGTTGTTCTTCCCGCCAAGCCTGCAGCGCCTGGCCCAAGGCTTTACCCTGTAATTCCTGCTGATAAAAAGATGCCGGAGGCTTGGCCAGAAGAACCTCGCTGGCCAGCATCAATCCGTCTTCCCGCTGCACTAGCGCATCTGGCCATAGTGCCTTTGCTGCAAGCATGAAGCGCTGGAAACGCTGTGGCTGTTGTTGTGGCTTCAACCGACCCGCAAGTTCCAGCAGACCACGGAAATCCTGCGGTGACGGTAAGCCGTTACGAAAGGCTAGAAGGTCGTTCAGCAGTTGACTCTCATCCCGCCCGGCCCGCATTGATCCTAACCAATCATCGATACCATCGACACTGACTGCAGTATCGTAAAGTGAGACCGAAAGCCGAACACTGGGATCGTCTGTCAGCGCGACAGTGCGCTTAAGTGCTGCCAAACTTTCTTTTTCAGGATCACTTTTGTGGGATCCAGGCAGGCCCAGGATATGATCGACAGCGGGCATCAGATGCAGCAAGACACCACTGCGATGCAGTACCTCGAAAAAGCGCCAGGGCTGTGTCTCTGCCATGGCCCGACTCATCTCTCGCCAGACCCGTTCAGCCTTGAGATTGGCCAGATCCGGCGAGACTGCCATCTTTTTCATCAGCCGGTGGGTTCCATGAGCCACACGAAAACCCCACTGTCCCAGCTTGGCGGCAAAACGAGCGATCCGCAGCAGCCGTACCGGATCTTCCGCAAAGGCTGGCGTTATATGACGTAAGAGACCATTATCCAGGTCCTCACGACCACCACAGACATCAATCAGGTTTCCAGCCACATCCATGGCAAGAGCGTTAATTGTCAGGTCCCTGCGTAACAGATCCTGCTCAAGGGTGACCTCTGGGCCAGAAGCGACGCGAAAGCCTTTGTAACCGGGTCCGGTCTTCTCCTCGGTACGCGCCAAGGCGTACTCATCCCCACTCTCGGGATGGAGAAACACAGGAAAGTCTGCATCGATCGGACGAAAGCCCTGGGCCAGCATTTGTGCTGAGGTGGCGCCCACCACGACCCAGTCCCGCTCATGCACGGGCAACTCGAGAAGTTGATCCCTTACCGCACCACCCACTAAGTAGACCTTCACCGTTTCAACCTCGCCACACTGCAGGGACGGGCATGACCACCGGGCATGGGAAACTGATGCGCAGCGGTCATGTGACTGATACCTCCGGCGACAAAGATGCCAGCTCCTGCTGTTCCTTTTGCTGCAGTTGCCACATCTGGTGATAAACCCCGCCCAACAGCAGCAGCTCATTATGGGTACCCTGCTCGATGATGCGGCCCCTCTCCATCACTAGGATACGATCCGCATCCACAACCGTGGACAAACGGTGAGCGATCAGCAATGTCGTATGGTCTCTCGCCACCTCCCGCAGGGTCTCCTGTATCGCTTGCTCAGTCTTGGTATCCAGAGAGGATGTAGCCTCGTCGAAAACCAGAATGCGTGGCCGCTTGAGCATCGCACGGGCGATGGCAACTCGCTGCTTCTCTCCGCCGGAGAGCTTCAATCCCCGTTCACCCACAACCGTCTGATAGCCGTCCGGCAGTTGTTCAATGAACTCAGCAATGTGTGCGATTCGCGCTACTGCCTCGATCTCTTCCTGGCTTGCTTCGGGTCGGCCATAGGCCAGATTGTAGAGAATGGTATTGTTGAATAGCACGGTATCCTGGGGCACGATACCGATCATGGAACGCAGACTCCTGCGAGTCACTCTACGGATATCCTGTCCATCGATAGTGATGCGGCCACCCGTGACATCGTAAAAGCGAAACAGCAGGCGCGAAAGGGTCGACTTGCCCGCGCCACTGTGGCCAACGACGGCCAGCTTCTCACCAGCACCGATGTTGAAATCCACCTTTGCGAGGATCTGACGCTCCGGCTGATAAGCAAAATCCACCTGCTCGAAACCCACCTCACCACCATCGAGTTTCAGTTCGACAGCGCCCGGGGCATCGGTGATCTCTGGTTTCTGCTCCAGTAACTTGAAGATCAGGTCCATGTCCGCCAGGGAGTATTTGACCTGGCGATAGACCATGCCAAGAAAGTTAAGCGGGATGAACAACTGCAGCATGAAAGCGTTGACCAGCACCAGGTCACCGATGGACATACTCCCTTCTACGACGCCATTAGCAGCAAAGATCATCACGAAGGTAACGCCGAAAGCGATAATGCCGCCCTGTCCGAAATTCAGTAGGGACATGGAGGTCTGGCTTTTTACTGCATTTTCCTCCCAGTCAGCAAGCGTATTATCGAATCGCCTCAGCTCCAGGGGCTCATTGCCGAAGTACTTCACCGTCTCATAGTTGATCAAACTATCGAAGGCTTGGTTGTTTGCCTGGGAATCAAGGCGATTCATGACATGACGATACTCCATACGCCATTCGGTGATAGCAAGCGTAAAGCCCACATAGACCGCGACTGTACCGAAAGTGACCAGAGTGAAGATGATGTCATACTGGGTCAGCAATACGACCGCTACCAGGGCGAATTCCACCAGCATCGGGATGATACTGAAGACCATATAGTTAAGAATCGTGCTGACCGAACGGGTACCCCGCTCCAGATCACGGCTGATGGCGCCGGTCTGGCGCTCCAAATGAAAACGGAGCGATAGTTCATGCAGATGATTCAACACCCGATTGGAGAGATTGCGCATAGCCCGATAGCGGACCCGGGCAAAAATAGCATCACGTAGTTCGTTAAATAACGCACTACCGAGTCGCAGAAGCCCATAACCAAGGAGGAGAAACAGGGGCAGTATCAGCATCGTCTGCTCACCCTTCTCGAGTCCATCGACAATCTCTTTGAGAACCAGAGGTATGCCCACATTCGCCAGTTTGGCCAACACAAGGCAACCCAGGGCGAATAGCGCCCGCCCCCGGTATTCCCAGAGAAAGGGCAGCATATTCCGCAGATTGTGAAAATCGCGCCGGTCCTTGTGTACCGGGGCCTGGGATTGGATATGGCGGACCATGTTATGAAACAATATCTGGACGGCAAACTGGAATCTTATCGGATTTCTGCCTGCCTTGCGCCTTTACACTTAAAAACCTACGGGTTTGGTGCCGGGCCGATCAGTATAAATCGGTTACAATTGCCAACAAATTCACTCAGCGAAATACTATGAACCAAGATTGCAGCTACAACGAACTCTATCCCCTACAGGTGCTGGATGACAGCATGGAACCTGAGTTTCCCGAAAAGTGCATTATCGTCATAGAACCCTCTGACGTCTGTGCCACCGGTGCGTATGTGGTAGCCGAGGCCCAGGATGACCGCTGGTTTCGACAGTTCATCTCTGAAGGTGATGCAGGGAAACGACTGGTTGCACTAAAGGCTGGCTACCCTGACATCGAACTGACCGATGGTGAGTATAAAATTATCGGCGTCATCGTACAGCGAAATATCGGGCGCAAGGTCAAGCACTATCATCCATACGTACCCAATGGCGTTCCACCCAAGAACATTGAAATCAACTAATGCTTTCCTGCCATTTCGGTCTATTCTCAATAATGTGTCCTGAATAAACCCACTAGATAGAGACACAACCGGCCGTTAGAGCCGTGGCATGAAAATAACCATTGAACGCCTATAAAAAGGAGAGGAACGCATGAACATCGATCTCGCTGACGTCACCCTGCATGTGGACGAAACACTCGACTCAGACGGATTGTCTCAACTGGAAGATGCATTTCGCAGTCGCGAGGGCGTCGTATCTGTCCATGTGGATCAAAGGCGTCCCCATCTATTCGTCTTGGAATACAATCCCAAGTTGGTGAATAGCAAAGACCTGGTGAAAATCCCTCAGTTTCAGGGATTACACGCAGAGCTTATCGGTCTTTAAATCTCCTGTCTGGATACACCGGCAGATAACGAAATCCACACGGGATCTAAAGGTGTTGCTGCCTTCCAGGCACTGTATTGCACACCATTTTCAAAATGGTGTATTGGTCGCTCCTTTGCGCACTACAATTAAGGAAGCTCTGAACACGGTGATTCATAGGTTGCCGAGTTAATAGCACTATCAACACTTCCTCCGCCAGTCAGTGTAAACTACCCAGCAGGTTTCAGTCCCAGACAACCAAAAAGACACAATCATGACGAAAGGAGCATGGGCATGCAGAGAGTGACCATTGTAGGCAGTGGCTTTGCCGCGCTGACTGCTATCAAGACCCTTCGTTCACAAGACAGTTCGATAGAGATCACTGTCGTCAGCCCAAAAGCTGAGTTTCACTATCTGCCAGGTTCGATCTGGATTCCCTCCAAGATTCGGGAACCTGAGGATCTAATCATTCCACTGCAAAACTTCTACACGCGCATGAATGTAAGGTATATTGCCGGAGAGGCCACCGGTCTCAGTGATGATGGTCGCACGCTTAAAACCACCGAGGGAGATATCGAAAATGACGGTCTGATTATCACTTCGGGGGGCCGCTTTATAAAAAAGCTACCGGGGATCGAACATGCAATCACCCCCTGTGAAGGTATCGCTGCCACGATGAAGATCCGTGAGCGCCTTGCTTCGCTGGAAAGCGGCACCATCGCCATCGGTTTCGCCGGGAATCCCAAGGAACCCAGCGCGATGCGCGGGGGACCGATGTTCGAATTCCTATTTGGTATCGACCGCCAGCTCAGACTCGAAAAGCGCCGGGATAAATTCAAACTGATCTTCTTTACTCCAGCTGAAAATCCAGGGCAGAGGCTTGGACCGAAAGCAGTAAAAGGTCTGGTTAGAGAGATGGAGAAAAGGGATATTGAGACTCACCTCGGGCATAAGATGGTGGCGTTCTCACCAACCCAGGTAACTACCGAGGGCGGCGTCTTTGATACCGACCTTATTCTTTTTATGCCGGGTATGACTGGCAACCAATGGTTTGATCAAACCAACCTGCCACGTTCTCCCGGTGGTCTAATCAAAGCAGATGCCCTATGCCGGGTAGAGGGCATGGAACAAGTCTATGTAGCCGGAGACTCAGGCAGCTTTCCAGGGCCTGAATGGTTGCCAAAACAGGCTCACATGGCTGATCTTCAAGCCGCTGCAGCAGTAAAGAACCTATTGACTGAATTTAAAGGCAGAACACCGACCGAGACTTTCAAGGTGGAGTTGATCTGTATTGTCGACAGTCAAACCAGTGGTATGTTGGTTGCCCGCACAATGAAACAAAATATCGTCCTGCCCAGCATGGTCATTTTCCACTGGCTCAAGCGTTTCTTTGAATGGCGGTATCTGCGTCAGTACCGCTAATATTAATCTGGCAAGGAAATAGAGCACAGTGAAAATATCGTGGAGGACCAAGTGAGTCAGGGAAAAGATTCAACCGACTCGAACGCACAACTGAAAGAGTTGTTGCGGCACGAAGAACAGAAGAGTGAGCGCTACGCCAACAACGTCAGGCTATTGTTTACTTTTCTCTATTTTGCGGTTGCCTTTGGCATTCAGAATGAACTACCGGCCCACTCATTTCAGGCGATCATCGTTGCCTCCCTGATGAATCTCTTTTATGCCATAGCCGTCTACTTCATACTCAAAAACCAACACCCACCAACCTGGATAAAGTATCCTTCGATCAGCATCGATATTATTCTGCTCTCTGTCGTCATCTACAGCTTTGGTACTTTTCGAAGCTTCAAAACCGAAGCCTTTCTTCTTTACTATCTCTGGATCGGTCTTTCTACCCTACGATTTTCTCCGCGGTTGACACTGGCAGCAGGCCTGCTGAGTATTGGTGCCTACCTGATAATGACATTTGCAGCCATAGACTCCCAGAGTATTACGCTGGGTACGATTACTGATGAGTTTACGAGCGAGCGGGTTAGCGCCATCAATATCGTTTTACGACTGGTATTCCTCTCCGCATTCATTGCTTTGGCTGTCTATATTGCTAATGTCTTCCGCATAGTTGCATCTAGGGCACTCACTAAACAATTACTTCAGGCCAGACATGATCGTGTGAGTGAAACATTAGATAAGTTAAGAGCCACACAAAAACAGCTTGCCAATAAAAACAGAGAACTGGCGACCCTGTCTGAAATCGATCCTCTCACACAATCATACAACCGTCGTAAGATAGACCAATTCATGTCCGAGGCCTTGGAAAACGCCGATCCTCCACTCTCTCAAGTGGCGTTGATTCTGTTGGATATTGACCGCTTTAAATCTTACAACGATCAGTACGGGCACCAGGTGGGTGACAGAATTATACAAACTGTTGCAGAAGTCCTGCGAAAGACCATACGCGGCAACGACAACATTGGGCACTGGGGCGGAGAAGAATTTATCGTCGTCTGCCGGGAAACTGACATCGAAGCTGCCATGACGCTTGCAGATCGACTGAAAGCATCAATAGAGTTCAGCGAAGTTGAAACCGATGAGAGAGTCACCTGTAGCTTCGGCGTTACCACTTATCGGGAAGGTGACACTGCAGACAGTCTATTGAAACGCGCAGATGAGGCTCTGTACATATCCAAAGAACAGGGGCGGAATCAGGTTACTTTCGTAGCCTGAAAACCATTAACTAAACTCATTAATATCTTAACGTTAGGGAACCTCTGATTAATTCTGGATCGAGTGTGTGGTGAGATGAAATGCCTCGGATCAAGGCGAAAAGCGCGCGTAATAGCCCGCTATTGCGAAGCTTTTCAACGAACAGCCGGGGTATTTCAGCCGCCACACGCCGATTCATGAATTGATCAGAGCTTCCTTAGGGAAGCTCTGAACGAATCCATCGATTGAGGGATAATGGTGCACATTCTAGGCCAATCATTATATAGACCCCATGAA
>JAHXHT010000024.1 GCA_025656435.1 Candidatus Thiodiazotropha sp. (ex Gloverina cf. vestifex)
TAACAGTCACAATTACGGCCATACAACCGCGCCTACGCCTATCGGGGACTAATCGCCTCGGCTTTCAGCCTTCCATGGCGATCAGCGGTAGCAGGTTGTTCTTCTGATTAGAGCAATCAACATCAATTTTTTTAAGCGCGCTGTTTTGAATCTCATCCCAATAAAAACAACCCTTTGAAATGCAGGTTTTAATTCAATATTTCATCTCTAGTGTTGAATAAAAAGCCAGTCAGACAGCAGCCAATGGAAAACAACGGTAGAAGTTCTCTCTCGTCTGTTCTGCTACAACCTCAGGTGTCAGCCCCTTCAATTCCGCCACACACGCTGCCACTTTCGTCACATAGCGGGGTTGATTGGGCTTACCACGAAATGGCACCGGCGCCAGATAAGGGGAATCGGTCTCGATCAACAATTGTTCCATGGGAACTTGTTGAACAACTTCACGTAGGTCGGCGGCATTCTTGAAAGTGATGATGCCGGAAAAAGAGATAAAGAAACCCATCTCCAGTGCCTGTTTTGCTATGGGCCAGTCTTCAGTGAAGCAGTGCATGACGCCACCGGCTTCTGCAGCGTTTTCTTCACGCATGATATCGATGGTGTCGGTCTTGGCCTGGCGTGTGTGGATGATTAGAGGTTTTTTCGTGTTGATGGCTGCACAGATGTGGCGGCGGAAGCGGTCGCGCTGCCAATCAAGATCGCCCTCGCCATGGAAATAGTCAAGGCCGGTCTCACCGATGGCGACCACTTTGGGGGTCTGTGAGAGCTCAATCAGCTCTTCCACACTGGGTTCACGACGATCCTTGTCGTTGGGATGGACACCAACTGAGATGCTGATCTGGGGATAGGGTTCGACTAGCTTAACCATTGCGGGCCAGGACTCCAGGTCAATGGAAACGCAGAGCATTTGGCCGACGCCACTTTCGACCGTCTCTTGGACGAATTGATCGAAGCTGTTGTCGTAGTGGTCAAGAGCGACACGATCGAGATGGCAGTGAGAGTCCACCAGCATGGTTAGAGTCCTGTTGAGTCGTTACTTTAAATTTGGATCTGTTAACACTAATTTGGTTGGCAGTGACGATCAAATTAGTGTTAACAGACCCTAGTTTATTTTGCCGCAAATGGACACGACCAATCACTGTCATTAGCTGTCAGATTGTCCGGCTGTTGCAGATCGCCACCTATGGGTGATAAGTGCCCGGATCTACTACGGCAAGCAGACAAATCCTACAGAGAAAAAAAGCCGACTAGAGTAGAATCTTATGGATTTAAAGCGTATGGGTCGGGCGATCTGATTTGAGGGCACCGGCGAGGTAGGTCTCGATCTTGTTACGTGCGGCACCGCCATCCTGGTCACTGAACTGGACACCGATGCCCGCTGCGCGGTTACCTTCGGCACCGACCGGGGTAATCCAGATGATTTTACCGGCAACCGGCAGACGTTCAGCCTCGTCCATCAGGGTCAGCAGCATGAAGACTTCGTCACCGAGACGGTACTGCTTGGTGGTGGGTATAAAAAGGCCGCCATAATTCACGAACTGCATATATGCCGCATAGAGGGCATTTTTGTCCTTGATAGTCAGCGAGAGTATGCCTTGTTTGGGTCCACCAGCCATTTTGAATCCTAGTCTTTCCTTTTTGTGGGGCCTGTCAGCGGCAGGCGCGCCACTCGATAAGCAGTTTTTCTAACACCAGTTGCGGGTTGAGGTTGCTGTCGATCAGGGCGCGGGCCTCGTAGACCGAGCCAAGATAGCGATGCAACGCCCCTGAGTTTAACTTGTCGGCCAGGCTGTGCAAAGCTTGAGTCTGGTCCCGGTTGAAGAGCTGCGGTGGCTGTGGCGCTGTTTTCAGCCTCAGCAGGTCGATGACCCACCCCGCAAGCCACTCCAGCAGCAGGCGACCGTCGAATCCGGTCCAGGCCTGGGCCAGGGCAACCGGGTCCTTCTGCTGCTTTCCCAGAGAGAGAAACTGGCCCAACATCCGCTGACGGGCAGCCAGCAGGTCGGCATCGTCCAGTTTCAACGCCAGCAGTGGTGCGCCACTGGCAAGGGAGAGCAGTGTCTCACCATCAGCGTGTTTGATCTTCCCGCCAAGCCAAGTAAGGGAGTCCTGGTGCGGCGGTATCTGGAAAAGCACCTGCTGGCAGCGGCTTCTGATGGTGGGCAGTAATCTGGCCGGTTGATCGGTCAGCAGGATGATGAGGGTGTCCCGGGTCGGCTCCTCCAATGTCTTCAGCAGACTGTTGGCAGCGGCCGTGTTCATGCGGTGCGCGGGTTGGATAATCACAACCTTATGCCCACCGCTCTGTGCTGTGAGGCTGGCGCTGGCGGTCAGTTTGCGGATGGCTTCAATCTTGATCTCACCGCTCTTGCTCTCTTCCTCCGGCACTACCCATTGGAAGTCGGGATGGCTGCCGCTGTGCAGCAGGTGGCAGTGACGGCAGATACCGCAGGGGCGACCATCTCCATCACTATCGGGACAGAGGACGGTTTGGGCGAATGCCAAAGCGAATGCCTCTTTACCGACGCCCCTTGGTCCACCGAAGAGTAGTGCGTGAGGCAGCCTGCCCTGCTGGCGGGCCTGCTGCAGACGCTGCCACGGTTCATCCTGCCAGGGAAGGCGGGTATAGACAGCCTTATCCATCGCTAGATGCCAGATAGTCTTGTATGACATGGGAGATCTGAGCTTGTACCTGCTCCAGTGCAGGCGAGGCATCGATGATGCGGACTCTATCCGGTTCGGAAGCGGCGATATCCAGATAGCCCTGGCGAACCTTTTTAAAGAAATCCATTGCCTCTTTTTCGAATCGGTCAGGGGCGGATCGATTACCAGCCCGCTCCAGGCCGGTCTCCACGGGTAGGTCGAGCAATAGGGTCAGATCGGGCCTGAGATCTCCCTGTACGTAGTTCTCCAGGATAGCTATTCGATCCCGGGTAATGCCTCGCCCTGCTCCCTGGTAGGCGTAGCTGGCATCTGTGAAGCGGTCGCACAGGACCCAGGTCCCCGACTCTAGCGCCGGTAGGATTTTTCGCCGCAGATGCTCTGCCCTGGCGGCAAACATCAGCAGTAGTTCAGTCTCGTCGGCCATCCCCGTATGCTTGTGGCCTAACAACAGTTCACGTATCGACTCCCCCAGCGGCGTACCACCGGGTTCACGTGTAAACAGCACCTTCTTGCCGGCTGCTTCGAGCAGGGATTGCACAAAGGCGAGATTACTGCTCTTGCCGGCGCCCTCACCCCCTTCGACTGTAATGAATCTTCCGCCTTGCTGTTTCATCTTTTCAATTGGTACTTTCGCACAGCTTTGTTATGCGCTTCCAGGGTAGCGGAAAAGTGGTGTCCACCATTCCCGATGGCGACGAAGTAGAGCGCATTGCCTACTGCCGGATGAAGTGCCGCTTCGATGGCCGCTCCACTGGGCATGGCGATAGGCGTGGGTGTCAGGCCCTTGTGGACATAGGTGTTGTAGGGTGTATCGGTTGTCAGGTCACGCCGCCGGATATTACCGTCGTAGGCATCACCTATGCCATAGATCACGGTGGGATCGGTCTGCAGGCGCATCCCTTTTTTCAGGCGTCGTACGAAGACACCGGCAATCTTGTCGCGTTCTGATGGTATGCCGGTCTCTTTCTCAATAATTGAGGCCAGTATCAGGGCCTCGTAGGCAGTATTCAGTGGGAGATTCTCATCACGCTTATCCCAAGCCATTTGCAGGCTCTTCTCCATGCGATGGTAGGCACGTTGGAGAAACTCCACATCCGTGGTGCCTTTGGGAAAGTGATAAGTGTCAGGATAGAAGCGGCCCTCGGGATGCATCTCGTCAAATCCCAGTGCCTGCATGATTTTTTCACTCTCGACTTCTTTCAGTGTCTGAGTCAAGGATTCATGACGCCTGACAGCCTCCATGAGTTGCTTAAAGGTCCAGCCCTCGATGATGGTCAAGGCATGCTGCACGACTCTTGCTGATGTCAGAATATCCAGCAATTCGATTGGCGTGATGCCTTGTGGCAGATGGTATTCACCCGCTTTCAGCCGACTGGCCTGTCCGTTCCATCTGGCAACCAGTCGCAACAGAACAGGTTTGCTGATGACACCGCTCTCCTGCAGATCGCTCGCCACGCCACGAATGGTGGTACCGGATTTGAGATCATAGTGAATGCCCGCTTCCGGTAGCTGGAGTGGCGTATGGATAAAGTCATCGTATTGCATCCAGCCCCAAGCCAGCAGGATACTGATAACAAAGATGGAGATTCCGAGAAGTCGATTCAACATGGGTCTATTTTACTGAAATCAGGCGCTTTTGCAGTGCTCACTGGGCTTATTTAACCACTGCTTCACACTCACACACCCTGCTCTATGGATTCGGATAGTACTTGCTGCAAGTTGTGCGGTATCCCACTGAGCGCATAGTGATGCTCATCCAGAGATGCAACGGGGCAGAATCCCATTAGGGAGTTAGTGATAAACATTGCCTGAGCACTTTTCACCGTCGAAAGATCAAGCTCTTTGATGAGAAGCGACAGTCCCGGTCGTTCGGCACACTCAATCACCACTTCACGCATGATGCCGGTAACCCCTGAATAACTCAGATCCGGAGTCATAAGCTTACCCTCTACAATCACAAACAGATTACTTTGGATACCTGAAACAACCATTCCCTGCTCATCCAACATCAGGCCTTCGGCAATCTCCGGGTCCTGCCACTCCTGACGGGCCAGGACCTGTTCCAGGCGATTGAGATGTTTATGTCCAGCCAGCCGAGGATTACGACTCAAACGTGTCTCACAGACCCGCATTCGAACACCTTGGCTAAACCAATGCCTGGGATAATCCGGCCAGGGATGGAGCGAGAGTATTCGACGGGGTTCGCAGGTCTCCGGTGGGCGGTAGCCTCGCCCCCCACTGCCACGGGTAATCAGGATCTTCAAGACACCCCGTGCTGTAGACTGACAGAGTGATTGCGCCTCATGGTAAAGCTGGGTTTTATCGGTTGGAGGCAGCTTCAATGCCGCCTCTCCCCTTGCCAGTCTTGCCATGTGGCGGTCCCAGAATCGGGGTTCGGCACCCATTACCGCAAGGGTCTCGAAAAGCCCATCACCGTAGTGAAGACCCCGGTCTGTAAGAGGAATCTGTTCGGCAGGAAGACCGTTTAGCAGCAAGGTAGCTGTCCCTGTGAAGCTAGAAAAACACGTGCCGAGCAGTAAAAAGAGTCAGGTCCGTACCAGTCACTCGGCTTTACGAAATGCCAACGTACCATTGGTACCACCAAAGCCGAATGAGTTGGAAATCACCACATTCATCTCCATCTCCCTAGCCGTCTTCGGTACATAGTCCAGGTCACAATCCGGATCAGGGTTTTCCAGGTTGATGGTTGGCGGCACCACCTGGTGATATAACGCCAAGATGCTGTAAACAGCCTCGGCTCCACCAGCTGCACCAAGCATGTGTCCGGTCATCGACTTGGTCGAACTGACACAAAGCTTGTAGGCATGATCGCCAAAGGCTCGCTTCACAGCCATGGTCTCAGCCACATCGCCCGCAGGTGTGGAGGTGCCATGGGCATTGATGTAGTCCACATCCTCTTTATTGAGTCCACCATCCTTAAGCGCCAATTCCATGCACTTGGCAGCACCGGAGCCGTCAACCGATGGAGCCGTCATATGGTAGGCATCTGAATTCATGCCCACACCGACCAATTCAGCATAGATCTTTGCACCCCGGGCTTTGGCTTGCTCGTACTCTTCCAGTACCACGACACCGGCACCGTCACTGAGCACGAAGCCATCACGATCTTTGTCCCAAGGCCTGCTCGCGCCCTGAGGATCATCATTGCGGCGTGAAAGCGCCCTGGCAGCCGCGAAACCGCCCAAACCGACTGGCGAGGTTGCCATCTCGGCACCACCGGCAATCATGACGTCGGTACGGCCATGGCGAATCATCAAAGCTGCTTCACCAATGCTGTGTGCGCCACTGCTGCAGGCAGAGACAATGGAATAGTTGGGACCCTTCATGCCATACATGATGGAAAGGTTCCCTGACACCATGTTAATAATGCTTGAGGGTACGAAAAAAGGTGAGATCTTCCGAGGTCCACCATCAAGGTAGGACTGATAGCTGTTCTCGATTCCAGTAATACCACCAATACCCGAGCCAATCAGAACACCAATACGGTCCGCATTCTCTTCGGTGACTTCAATACCTGAATCTTTGATCGCCTGTATCCCAGCAGCGACGCCATAATGGATAAACTTATCCATTTTTTTGGCTTCTTTCTTCGAGACATAGTCGGTGATCTCGAAATCGTAGATCGGCCCACCGAACTGGGTAGTGAAAGGCTCAACATCGAAGTGGGTGATGGGTTGGATACCGCTTTTGCCAGCCACAATATTTTCCCACGAAGAGGGAATATCCAAGCCCACCGGCGCAACTGTACCCAGTCCAGTAACAACAACCCTTCTTGCAGTCATGTGGGACTACCCCCCATATTCAGTGGTATGGCAGAAAAGCAAAAAGGCCGCGCCCCAGTTCAAGGGGCATCGCGGCCTGTTATAAAAGTCTCTTGCTGAATCAGCTGTGTGCGTTGATGTAATCTACAGCCAACTGCACAGTCGTGATTTTCTCAGCCTCTTCATCGGGAATCTCGGTTTCGAATTCCTCTTCGAGGGCCATTACCAGTTCCACCGTGTCGAGAGAGTCAGCGCCAAGATCATCGACGAAGGAAGCTTCGAGAGTCACTTCCTCATCTTTAACGCCCAGTTGTTCTACGACAATTTTACGAACTCGTTCTACGACATCGCTCATGTTATTAATTTCCTCTGGATTAACTGACGGCCTCGAATAGGACCGATGCGGTATTGTAGTAACAAAAAACTTTTGAGAAAAGCGTAATCCTCAGATGGATCTTACGCAGTAAAAATCAATATTAAATAATATATAACAATAAGTTATTGTTAATTCTTAATGTAATGACATATATTGGCGCTTATGGAATTCGTGTCATCCCATGTACATTCCGCCGTTCACATGCAGTGTCTCACCCGTGATATAGCGTCCTGATTCACTCGCCAGAAAGAGCACAGTATTGGCAATATCCTCAGGCTGTCCCAGCTTTTGCAGAGGAATATTCTCCTCAAGCGCCTTGCGTTGAGCCTCAGGTAAGGACTTAGTCATATCGGTTTCGATAAAACCCGGCGCGACGGAATTAACCGTTATACCTCTGGATCCAACTTCTCTTGCCATTGATCGGGTAAATCCGTGGATACCCGCCTTTGCTGCTGCGTAATTAGTCTGACCCGCGTTACCCATAGCACCAACAACCGATGAGATGTTAATCACTCTGCCCTTGCGTGCTTTCATCATACCGCGCAGAACCGCTTTGCTGAGGCGGAAGACAGAGGTCAGGTTTGTATTGATGATGCTTTCCCACTCGTCATCTTTCATACGCATGAGCAGGTTGTCACGGGTGATGCCCGCATTATTCACCAGGATTGTCGGATTACCGTACTCATCAGAAATGGCTTTCATCAGGGCATCCACCGAATCCTGTTCGGAGACATTGAGCACCATGCCTATGCCTTTCTGCCCCGCTGCTTGCATACGTTCGCTGATAGCGTCGGCGCCCTTCTCTGAAGTGGCTGTGCCAATAACTATGGCGCCTGCTTCGGCAAGTTTATCTGCAATGGCCGCACCGATACCGCGGCTGGCACCAGTGACGAGTGCAACTTCGTTTTCCAGACTCATTCGATTGTCTCCAGTGCGTTCTTCAATGTGTCAGGGTCGAACATTGCGACACCTTTGAGATTGCGATCGATACGCTTGGTCAAACCGGCCAAAACTTTGCCGGGACCTGCTTCGAGCAGAGTAGTGGTGCCTGATGCCGCCATCTTCCCAACAGTTTCAACCCAACGTACTGGACTGTAGAGCTGTGCTGCGAGCATCTGGCGGATGGTGTCGGCATCGTCGGCAGTCTCAACGCTGACATTGTGCAAAACCGGAATTGTCATTGATGAGACATCGATCGTAGCCAGCATCTCGGCCAGCCGCTCGGCAGCTGGTTTCATTAGCGCACAATGGGAGGGCACACTGACCGGCAGAGGCAGTGCCCGTTTAGCGCCGGCATCTTTCGCCAATCCACAGGCACGATCGACGGCAGCTTTATTGCCAGCAATCACGACCTGGCCCGGGGAATTAAAATTGACGGCCTCGACCACTTCACCCTCAACCGCTGTGGAACAAACTTCACGAATCTTGTCATCATCCAGCCCGAGAATCGCGGCCATGCCGCCTATACCTTCCGGCACAGCTTCCTGCATGAAACGGCCACGCTCCGCAACCAGCTTTACTGCATCAGCAAAGGCGATGGCGCCAGCACAAACCAGTGCCGTGTACTCGCCAAGACTGTGGCCGGCCATCTGTTGGGGCACAGCGCCTCCCTGAGACTGCCAAACACGCCAAACGGCGACACCGGCCGCCAACATGGCAGGCTGTGTCTTGGTAGTCTGATTCAAGGCTTCTGCTGGGCCGTTCTGAACCAGTTCCCACAGATCATAGCCAAGGGCTTCGGAGGCCTCTGAAAAAGTTTCGGAAACACTTGGATACGATTCAGACAAGGCCCCCAACATACCAACTGATTGAGAACCCTGGCCTGGAAAAACAATAGAGAAAGTGGGATCACTCATGAGAATTAATGCGTCGAATTAAAATTTCGCCAACACGGAGCCCCAGGTGAAACCACCACCGAAGGCCTCCATGAGAAGGGTTTCACCCCGCTGAATACGTCCATCCCTGACTGCCACATCGAGTGCCAGAGGTACAGAGGCGGCTGAGGTATTGCCATGCTCGTGAACGGTAACCACAACGCGATCCATAGGGGTCTGTAATTTTTTCGCCGTGGCATTGATGATACGGATGTTGGCCTGATGCGGGATCAGCCAATCGATGTCGGATTTCTGCATATCATTGGCCGCCAATGTCTCATCGACAATCCGACCCAGCGTGGTGACCGCCATCTTGAAAACTTCGTTGCCCCGCATCTCCATGTAGGCGTTACCCTCTTGCAGTTGCGCGTAACCTCGGGAAATACCTCCCGGTACGCGTAGAAGCTGCTCAAAGGCCCCATCGGCATGCAGATGGGTGGAGATAATGCCTGGCTCTTCACTGGCTTCGATCACTACAGCACCCGCTCCGTCACCGAACAAGACACAGGTGTTACGATCGGTCCAATCGATAATCCTGGATACGGTCTCAGCGCCGACGACTAAAGTCTTGGTTGCCGAACCGGATTTAATGAATTGATCAGCCACACTGAGCGCATAGACAAATCCGGTACAGACCGCCTGCACATCAAAAGCCGCCGGTCCGTGGATACCCAGACGAGCCTGCAGTAGGCAAGCTGTGCTAGGAAAAACTTGATCGGCAGTCGTCGTCGCCACAACGATCAAATCGATATCCTGTGGAGAAAGCCCTGCCATATCCAGCGCGTTACGAGCAGCCTGCTCCGCCAGATCGCAAGTATATTCATCTTCGCGGGCAATATGGCGCTTATGAATACCGGTTCTCTCGACGATCCACTGTTCTGTGGTGTCAACGATCTTCTCAAGATCCTTGTTGGTCACGACATTGTCGGGAAGATAACCACCCGTGCCGGTAATCCTGGAATAGATCACGCGATCTTCCTCTTTTCCATATGCGTCTTCACCTGTTCAGCGATTCGGCCGGTTACATCGGCCAGCACCTCTTTCTTCGCGATGGAAATTGCATTCATAAAAGCCAGTTCATCTGCCCCGCCATGACTCTTGATCACGATACCTCTAAGCCCCAACAGGCTGGCGCCATTGTAGCGTCGCGGATCAATTCTGCGGCGCAGGCCATGCAACACAGGCAGAGCAATCAGTCCTGCCAGCTTGGTCAGGATATTTTTCTGGAATCCCTGCTTCATGAAGTGGCTGATCATTTTTGCCACCCCTTCACTGCTCTTGAGCGCAATGTTACCGACAAAGCCATCGGAGACAATGACATCTGTACCGCCCTTGTAGATGTCATCACCCTCGACATATCCCACATAATTCAGTGCGGTACTGGCTAGCAATTCGTGCGCACCTTTGACCTGCTCGTTGCCCTTTATCTCTTCCTGACCGATATTCAGCAGACCTATACGCGGATTGGCTATCTCAGCCACTGCTGATACCTGCTCACTCCCCATCACGGCAAACTGAAACAGATGATCCGCCGTACAGTCCACGTTAGCGCCCAGATCCAGCATGTAGGTCTGGCCCTCAATAGATGGCAGTGCAGTGATAATCGCCGGGCGGTCGATATTCGGCAACATCTTGAGGACGAATCGGGAAGTGGCCATCAGTGCTCCGGTATTGCCTGCACTGACACAGGCATCAGCTTCACCACTCTTGACCAAATTGATGGCCACACGCATGGAGGAGTCTTTTTTACCCCGCAAGGCCTTGGAGGGCAACTCATCCATCTCCACAGTTTCAGAGGCATGGTGGATAGTGAGACGATCACCAAAGGAATGATTGCCAAGTCTCTGCTGTAGGACTTCCTGGCGCCCAACCAAGATCAGGCGGCTCTCCTTGTCCCGTGAGAGATACTTGAGCGCAGCGGGCACAATAACTTCAGCCCCGAAATCGCCACCCATAGCATCTAACGAGATTGTGACTGGCTTGCTCATTCGCTACAGAAAATACCCAGATGTAAAGAACCCGGCAGAGGGACTGGCCCAGTGCACGGGTTCATAACTCATCGAAGATAAGGGAGATCGAGTAATTACTCGCCCTTGGTGTCGATAGCCTTGCGGCCTTTGTAAAAGCCATCAGCGGTCATATGATGACGCAGATGCACCTCACCAGAGGTTGAATCGATGGACAGGGTTTCACCCTGAAGTGCGTCATGAGAACGACGCATGCCGCGACGTGAAGGGGTCTTTTTACTTTTTTGAACAGCCATAGCTGATCTCCTGAATATAAGTCTAAAAAAATCTACTACTTTTCACGTTTCAGTTCAGATAGAACTGCAAACGGGTTTTCTCCAATCAGCGCTTCCTGCACCACTGGCTTCTCATCAGCCATCTCAGTCAATGGCTTCTGACAGACATCTGGTTCATGCATCGCAACCTGCGGCAGCATTAACAGCAACTCATCCTCGATCAAATCCATGAATTGAACCTGTCCATCTTCCACTATGCACGGATCAAGGCCCTCAGGCAGTTGCGCCGCCTGGTCGTACCCCTCGACAAATGCTATAGCCATTTCAGTCTCGACAGGCAGGTCTACCGCCTCCAGACACCGCTGGCACTCAAGCACCAGAACAGTACTGATCACTCCTGTGAGGGTGGCTCGCCGCTGCAGGTCCCTCTGAAAGTGCAGGTCGAAAGCAACTTCTCCCGCACGATCCAACAGACAGGCACTTAATCTGGGCAGAGAACCCAAAGGAATCTGTCCACTGATCTCTTTACCAAGATCTGTAAAACGCCAAGGATCCAGGCGATCGGGCATGCGCTGCGACATAAGCGGGCAATAATATTACGGGAGGGACTCCCGTGTCAAAACAACACGGGAGTCCTTGGGACTAATTGTATCAACCGCCGACGAGAGCCAACAGCACACCTGCGGCGACAGCAGAACCGATGACACCGGCCACATTAGGCCCCATGGCGTGCATCAGCAAAAAGTTGTGGTGACTGGTTTCCAAACCGACCTTGTTCACCACACGTGCGGCCATGGGCACGGCCGAGACGCCGGCGGCACCGATCAGCGGATTGACCTTGCCACCTGACACCCGGTGCATAACCTTGCCCATGAGGAGGCCTGCCGCTGTACCGATACAGAAGGCGAACGCGCCCAAAGCAAGTATGCCCAATGTATCAATAGTCAGGAATTTATCCGCCGAGAGTTTGGACCCCACGGCAAGACCGAGAAAAATCGTCACCATATTGATGATCTCGTTCTGTGCCGCATGGCTCAAGCGCTCGACCACGCCACATTCCCGAAGCAGATTTCCGAATGTCAGCATACCGATCAGCGGTGCTGCGGAAGGAAGAAAGATAATACAGAGCAGCAACACAGCAAACGGAAACAGGATCTTTTCCAATTTGTTCACGTGCCGTATCTGCTGCATGACCACGTTTCTTTCCTTTTCCGTCGTCAACAAACGCATAATTGGCGGCTGAATAATCGGTACAAGCGCCATATACGAATAGGCTGCCACTGCAATCGCACCCAATAGATCAGGAGAGAGTCGTGATGCCAGAAAGATTGCCGTAGGGCCATCCGCCCCACCGATGATCGCAATAGCAGAGGCATCAGCCAGTGTGAAATCAAAACCGGGAATGAAGTTCAGCGCCAGGGCACCCAGCAGGGTAACAAAGATACCAAACTGAGCTGCCGCACCCAGGAACAGAGTCGAGGGCCTGGCGATTAATGCGCCAAAATCAGTCAACGCCCCAACGCCCATAAAGATGAGCAATGGGAAAACGCCTGTCTCAATTCCTACATGATAGATGTAACCCAACAGCCCTTCGCTGCCGCCGATGCCTGCCAATGGGATGTTGCTGAGAATGGCGCCAAAACCGATGGGGACCAGCAACAGTGGCTCAAATTTCTTCATCACCGCCAAGTAGATAAGAAGACAGCCGACACCCATCATGAGTGCCTGCCCCCAAGTAAAATTGGCTAGCCCGGTGGACTGCCAAAGTGCATCTACGCCTATCTCAACCATATCAGGATAGACTCAGCAGAGGCGTACCGATCTGCACTGCATCGCCTTCCTTGACCAAGATCTGGGCAACAGTGCCTGAAGAGGTGGCTCGAACCTCGGTCTCCATTTTCATGGCCTCTAGCACCATAACTACGTCCCCAGTATTCACACTCTGCCCAGCAGCCACTTTGATGGTGTGTATGTTGCCTGACAGAGGTGCGGTGATATTTGCACCCCCACTCGATGCTGGAGCAGGCGCAGCAGCTGCAGCCGGTGCCACTTCAGTGACAGCCCCTGCCGGTGAGACTTTGACGTTGTAGGTTACACCGTTAACTTCCACCTGGTAGGCTTCGGGGCCTCCGGCGGGAGCCGCCGGCGCCGGCGCCGGCGCTGCCGCTGCAACAGGTGCAGGTTCATTGCCAGGCACAGGCTCAAAGGCGTCTGGATTGTTCCGGTTCTTGAGGAACTTCAACCCGACCTGTGGGAAGAGTGCGTAGATCAGTACATCATCCACTTCCGCATCGGCAACGTCGATATTGTGCCCTTTGGCCAGCTCATTAAATTCGGCGGTGAGCTTATCCATCTCATCGTCCAGCAGGTCTGCCGGGCGACAAGTCACCGGTTCTTTGTCATCTCCGAGTACCCGTGCCTGTAACTCGGTATTAACCGGCGCCGGTGTTACACCATATTCACCTTTGAGAACACCTTCTGTCTCTTTGGCGATGGTCTTATATCGTTCACCCATGAGGACGTTGATGACTGCCTGAGTACCCACAATCTGCGAAGTAGGCGTTACCAGGGGAATATAGCCTAGATCCTTTCTCACTCGCGGGATCTCTTCCAGCACATCATCAAGTTTGTCCGTTGCGCCCTGCTCACGAAGCTGATTTTCCATATTGGTCAGCATGCCGCCTGGCACCTGGGCGACCAATATGCGGGAATCGACACCTCTGAGAGAACCTTCAAACTTGGCGTACTTCTTCCGTACTTCACGAAAGTATGCGGCGATCTCTTCCAGGAGTTCCAGATTAAGCCCCGTATCGCGATCGTTCTCCCGCAAAATCGCCACGACCGACTCCGTCGCTGAGTGACCATAAGTCATACTCATGGAGGAGATGGAGGTGTCGAGCATGTCGATGCCCGCCTCGGCAGCCTTGATATTGGTAGTCGTGCTCATGCCGGTTGTGGCATGGGACTGCATGGCAATGGGGATGGAGACATTCTCTTTCAGCTGTGTCACCAGATCAAAGGCGACATAGGGATTGAGCAGACCGGCCATATCTTTGATGCAGATAGAGTGGCACCCCATATCCTCCAGTCGCCGGCCCATATCGAGCCAGTATTCCATATTGTGCACCGGGCTCACGGTATAAGACATGGTGCCTTGGGCGTGCTTGTCCACATCCAGTGTTGCCTGGACGGCCGTCTCTAAATTGCGTAGATCGTTCATCGCATCAAAGATGCGGAAGACATCGACACCATTGGCGGCGGCACGTTCGACAAATTTTTTCACCACATCATCGGCATAGTGCCGATAACCCAAGATGTTCTGTCCCCTGAACAACATTTGCATCGGCGTGTTCGGCATCGCAGCCTTCAGTGTCCGAATGCGTTCCCATGGATCCTCTCCGAGAAAACGGATACAGGCATCAAATGTCGCGCCGCCCCAGGTCTCCAGAGACCAGAATCCGACCTTGTCGAGTTTCTCGGCAATGGGCAGCATATCGTCAATTCGCATTCTGGTTGCAAAGAGAGATTGATGCGCATCGCGAAGGACAACATCTGTGATACCGAGTGGTTTGGTTTCGCTCATAAACTAGCCGCCGTTGTCTGTGAACAGCCTGGTAACAGGTGTTAGTTAAAAGAAGAGGAGCTCCAACAGGTTTAACTGTGGGTCGTGCGATAGCGGGAAACTGCTGCCGAAATCACTGCTATCAAATCACCCCTTGTACCAGCCTGCCCTTGCAGCGCTGTTGAAGGATGATGGGATTGCGTCTCAGAACTCCCGTGTCGCTCAGCCACAAAAATCGCCAACTTGGACATGCCTTTCATGGTAAAGACCAGTACCAGCAGGAACGTAAAAACGATCCCCATTCCAACCAGCATCAGGCTTACACCCGACATAAGCATATCTGTTATTGGCATCAGTTTATTTCATCTCGTAGTCGTTATTCGGCTCTTTCTACGTTGTCCAAACATTCGTTGTCAAGCAGCAGTTTTTTTAAAAATCATGGTTAACATATTGTTCTTAATGCAATATCCAGTCTTTATTTAGAATATCCATGGTAAGCATTAAACTACCCAATGATATACCAATAATGCCATGAAAATAGTCGGCATCGCTTTAAAGTGCAAATTCATCTGGTACCATGCCGTCCTCCATGACAGGCTAGCTGACCTCTATTGATGCCACACGAAAACAGTTTGGAATCCTCAATGCCGCAAACCCATCCCCCTCTGATACTCGCATCAAGCTCACCCTTCCGCAGAGAACTCCTAAGCCGCCTGGGCATGAAGTTCAGCAGCGTTTCCCCTGAGGTTGATGAAGCACCACTGGTTAACGAACCTGCAGAAATGCTGGTTTCCCGGCTGGCAGAATGCAAAGCCAAAGCCGTGGCTGAATCTCATCCTAATGCACTGATCATTGGTTCTGATCAGGTTGCGACCATTGAAGGCCAAATACTGGGTAAACCCGGCAACCATGAGCGCGCTGTCGAACAGTTGATGCGGGCATCCGGCAAACACGTCAGTTTTCTCACAGGCCTGTGCTTGCATCACAGCACCACGGGTAACACACAATTATGGTGTGAACCCTTTCATGTAGAGTTCCGTGAATTGACTCGTGATGAGATTGAGCATTACCTGCACCGGGAAAAACCCTACAACTGTGCCGGATCATTTAAGTCTGAAGGCCTCGGCATCTGTCTTTTTCAGCGCATGGAAGGTGATGATCCCTCCTCTCTCATCGGCCTGCCTCTGATACGCCTCGTCAATATGCTTCGCAACGAAGGGGTCGATGTGCTCAGACCCTGAGCTCAGAAGACAACATCTTCCACATGCTTGGTATCCTCATCCACGGTGTCCGCCTCTTGGCTTTCACCCTTTTTGAGTCTTGAAAATGCTTTGATGGCATCTCTGTCGACACTTGCCAAACGGTGGTTGCTTCCCTCGTATGTGAGAATGTTTGCAACTTGCACAACATCAACATAATCGACAGGTGCATCACCTGGATTACGGGTCAGATCTTCATGCTCAGATGCGGCAGCAATAACGAGTGGATCGAATTTCCAGAGCTTGAGGATACTGCCACCCAATTGTGTGTGTAGCTTTTCAAGAACCCTGTCCAACACTTCGGGATTGTTAATAAGACTTTCGTATTTACAGGCCTTAATCAGAAGCGGGATGTGGCCGATGTCATGCACCAATCCCGCTACAAGCGCCACATCGGGATCGAGTCCTGGCTGACCTTTGGCCAGAATAGCCGCCTGAGCACCGACCTTGACAGAGTGTGCCCAGAGGTGATCCATGCGCTTTTCGATCTCCTTGACAGAGGTTCTGAAGACCTCCTTCATGGAAACCGCGTAGACAGCATTTTTCACTCTTTGAAAGCCAATCCTTGTAATGGCGGGCTTAATGGTGGTGATCGTATTCAATCCACGATAAAGAGGACTGTTGGCATATCGTATTAAGCGGGCTGTCAGTGCAGCATCTCGCGAGATAACCTTCTGCAGGTCAGTAGAGGAACTGTCCACATCATTGATCACCAGCAGTGCCTCCAGCGCCAATGCCGGCAGGGTTGGCAGGTAAATATTATTGGCGTGGAGATCCTCGCGAACGGACTCGACGAACTCCTTGACCGAGGCGTCTTCTCTCGCTTTTTCCTGCTCTTGTTTCTCGTCTACCAAGTCGGCAGGCGCACCGTCAGAGAGATGGAATACCGATTTACTCATGAAAGTGGGTCGTGCTGTTTCAATTTTCTGTCCCGCAGCCTCTCAATTAATGCTGCACCATGTTGAGGGCATCCTGATCCAGGTAGTTTAGCTTATGATATCGTCAAACCACTCAAGCGTGTCGCTACCTCGTGAAAGATTTTGGGACATCCGAGCCTCCAAAATCGACTCGCCAACGCGACAGCCGTTATGCCCCGACCGTCCTGCGTCCGCCACGATTCCGTATTGCACATTGCAGCAGAGCTGC
>JAHXHT010000025.1 GCA_025656435.1 Candidatus Thiodiazotropha sp. (ex Gloverina cf. vestifex)
AGTCACAATTACGGCCATACAACCGCGCCTACGCCTATCGGGGACTAATCGCCTCGGCTTTCAGCCTTCCATGGCGATCAGCGAAGGTGTCAAGCAGTTGCCGGGAAGGCTCCTTGTCCACATCAAGCAGGGTCACGGCCACATCGTCTCGGGATTTGTTGAGCATGTCCAGAATGTTCAATCCCTCCTCACCCAGGTCACTGGAAATCTGCCCGACCATATTGGGTACATTACTGTTGACGACAGCAATCCGACACCCCCCATTGCGAGGCAGGTTGATCATGGGAAAATTGACCGCATTCATGATATTGCCATTCTCCAGATAATCACTGACCTCTTCAGCGACCATGATCGCGCAGTTGTCCTCGGCTTCTTTGGTCGAAGCACCGAGATGAGGCAGCGTAATGACGCGAGGATGATCCTTCAGGAGATTGCTGGAAAAGTCACAGACATAGGCATAGAGATGACCGCTATCGAGCGCCTCCACGACAGCGGCATCATCGATAATGCCGTTACGGGCAAAGTTGAGCAGCACCGCTCCCGGCTTCATCAACTTGATACGCTCGGCGTTGATGGTATTGGCTGTGGCATCGGTCAACGGCACATGGAAGGTGACGAAATCCGATTTTGAAAGCAGATCATCCACACTCAGCGCCTGTTCCACCTCAGAGGCCAGCTTCCAAGCGCTTTGTACCGTGATAGTGGGATCGTAACCGGTCACCTTCATGCCCAAGCGCACGACAAGCGTTGGCAACCTTGACACCAATGGCGCCGAGACCGATAACCCCCATTGTTCTACCAGGCAATTCGAAGCCGACGAAGTTCTTTTTCCCTGCCTCGACCTGTTTGGTAATTTCGGCATCTTCACCGGAAAGTCCGGTAGCGAATCGCCAGGCCTGTCCGAGATTCCTCGCTGCGATCAGCGCACCGGCCATTACCAGCTCTTTCACTGCATTGGCATTGGCGCCTGGCGCATTGAAGACCGGTATCCCCTTTGCCGTCATATCGGCCACAGGGATATTGTTGACACCGGCGCCGGCTCTACCGATCGCCTTTACGGTTTCCGGCACGGTCATGTCATGCATCTTGTAAGAGCGCAACAGGATTGCGTCCGGATGAGCAACCTCGGAAGCCACTTCGTAGCTGTCCCGCGGCAGCCGATCCAGTCCAGCCACGGAGATATTGTTGAGAGTCAGAATTTTGTACATGCTATTTCTCTGTCTACTGCTTTATACGCAATGCGCATTGGGGAAGTGTAAAATTGCCAGGCGCTAAGCTTTCGATTGCGGCCATCACACTTTCATTATGCTGCTGTTATCAACCGTTAACCCGTTCGAATTCCTGCATAAAGTCAATCAGGACCTTAATACCCTCTTCCGGCATGGCGTTATAAATGCTGGCACGCATACCGCCTACGGAGCGATGACCCTTCAGGGTTTTGAGGCCAACGGCACCTGCTTCCTGCAGAAATTTGGCATCCAGTTCCGAATCGGCCAATGTGAATGGCACATTCATCCAGGAACGACTCTCTACTGCTATGGGATTGGCGTAAAAACCGGAATTGTCGATTGTGCTGTAGAGGGCCTGTGCCTTGCGCTGATTGATTTCAGCCATAGCACCGAGCCCACCTTTATCGAGCAGCCATTTGAAAACCAAGCCAGCGAGATACCAACCATAGGTAGGTGGTGTGTTGTACATGGAACCGTTTTCGCTGTGCGTGGCATATTGGAACATCACAGGCGCCCCATCAACCGCATTGCCGATGAGATCCTCGCGCACAATAGCCAGTGTGAGGCCTGCAGGCCCGATATTCTTCTGTGCACCGGCGTAAATAATGCCGTAACGCGATACATCAATCGGCCGGGAGAGAATTGTGGATGAGAAGTCTGCTATCAGAGGGACATCTCCCGTCTCCGGCACATAAGGAAACTCCACTCCTTGGATGGTCTCATTGGGCGTGTAGTGGACATAAGCAGCATCGCCACTCAGATTAAGTTCGGACTGAGCCGGCGTGGAAGTGAATTTACCCGCTTCTGTGGTAGCTGCGATGTTGACATCCGCATAACGCTTGGCTTCGGCAATGGCCTTTTTGGACCAGGAACCGGTGTTGAGATAGTCCACTCGCTTGTTGTCACGGGTCAGGTTCATCGGCACCATGGCGAACTGACTTGAGGCGCCGCCCTGCAGAAACAGTACCTTGTAGTTCTCCGGAACGGCCAGAAGCTGCCTGAGATCGGCTTCGGCCTGCTCGGCAATCGACATGAACTCCTTACCGCGATGGCTCATCTCCATCACCGACATACCGGCGCCACGCCAATCCACCAGCTCTGTCTGGGCCTGTTGCAGTACAGCTTCAGGTAACATGGCCGGTCCGGCACTGAAATTAAAGACTCGTGACATCTTTTCCTCTCGACTTATTGATTCAAAATACGATTTACCCAGACTTCGAGGTTTTGGGCTAACCTGTCACTCGCTCTCGGTTGATGGCTCGGTATCATCCTCATCAGCATCGGACGCTTCACCTTCAAGGTTCTCGACCCGTTCGATACCAATCAGCTTCTCCTTCTTGCTCAGGCGTATCATGATCACGCCCTGGGTGTTTCGACCCATACGGGAGACATCAGCCACACGGTTGCGTACCAGCGTACCGCCATTGGTGATCATCATGACTTCATCGTCATCGACCACCTGCACTGCACCAACCACAGCACCGTTACGATCCGAGGTCTGGATTGAGATGACGCCCTGGCCGCCCCGGCCATGCACTGGATATTCGTTGACTTCGGTTCGCTTGCCATAACCGTTTTCAGTCACGGTCAACACATCACCTTCGGAAGCAACAATGAGGGAGACCACCTGCTGGCCATCCTCCAGACGGATACCCCTGACGCCACAAGCAGTACGGCCCATGGCTCGCACTTTCGATTCAGAAAAGCGTACAGCCTTGCCGGTGCTGCTGAAGAGCAGGATGTCCTGTTGGCCATCTGTAACGGCAACACCCACCAGCTTGTCGCCATCTCTTAGATCAACCGCGATAATGCCGCTGGCACGGGGTCGTGAGAAAGCCTCCAATGGGGTCTTTTTCACCGTTCCCGAACTGGTGGCCATAAAGATGTAGCGATCTGCTTCGTAATCACGCACGGGCAGGATAGCGTTAATCTGCTCATCGGCATCCAGCGGCAAGAGATTGACGATCGGTTTGCCGCGGGCGTTACGACCCGCCTGTGGCAGTTCATAGACTTTCAACCAGTAAACCTTGCCTTGGTTCGAGAAGCAGAGAATGGTGTCGTGGGTGCTGGCGACGAAGAGCTTATCGACGAAATCCTCGTCCTTGGTGGCAGTGGCGATCTTGCCCTTGCCGCCGCGTCTTTGCGCCTGATAGGTGCTGACTGGTTGCGCCTTGGCGTAGCCTGCATGGGAGAGCGTTACCACCACGTCTTCTTCGGTGATCAGATCCTCCAGCGTCAGATCGAGACGATTCTGGATAATCTCGGTGCGGCGTTCATCACCATATTGTTCGCGTATCTCCACCAGCTCATCACGGATCACCTGCATGAGCCGATCCGGGTTGCCCAAAATATCAAGCAGATCCGCAATTTTCTCCAATAACTCCTCATATTCCTTGATTATTTTATCCTGCTCCAGACCCGTGAGCCGGTGCAGACGCAAATCAAGGATAGCCTGAGTCTGGACCTCGGTAAGACGGTAACCCGCCTCGGTAAGACCGTATTCATCAGAAAGTTCTTCGGGCCTCGTGCTGGAGGCGCCGCTCCTCTGCAACATCGACTCGACCACGCCCGACTGCCAGACACGTTCCAACAACGCCTTTTTCGCTTCCGCCGGACTGGCAGCCTGCTTGATCAGCTGGATCACCTCATCGATATTGACCAGCGCAACCGCCAATCCCTCCAGCACATGGGCACGATCCCGCGCTTTGCGAAGCTCAAAAAGCGTTCGGCGTGTTACTACTTCACGACGGTGACGGATGAAAAACTCAAGTAGCTGTTTCAGATTGAGCAGACGCGGCATGCCGTCCACCAGCGCCACCATATTGATGCCGAAGACACTCTGCATGGCGGTCTGCTGAAACAGGTTGTTCATCACCACTTCAGCCACTTCACCACGACGCAGTTCGATGACAATGCGCATGCCGTCCTTATCGGACTCATCGCGCAGTTCGGTGATACCTTCTATCCGCTTGTCTTTGACCAGCTCAGCGATCTTCTCGATCAGCCTGGCCTTGTTGACTTGATACGGCAACTCGTGGACCACAATGGTCTGTTTGCCATTGGCTGGATTGGTCTCTATCTCAGTACGGGCGCGCATGTAGATCCGGCCCCGTCCCGTTTGGTAGGCCTCATGGATACCATTGGCGCCGTTGATCAGACCGGCTGTGGGGAAATCGGGTCCGGGCAGAAACTGCATCAATTCGCTGACACTGGTCTCCGGCGCGTCTATCAGTGCCACACAGGCATTGATGACCTCGGTCAGATTGTGCGGTGGCACATTAGTCGCCATACCGACGGCAATACCGGCAGAACCATTGATCAGAAGATTGGGAATACGCGCAGGGAGGACAGCAGGCTCGTTTTCCGTATCATCGTAATTGGGTACAAAGTCAACCGTCTGTTTGTCGAGATCATCCAGCATGGTCTGGGCGATCTTGGCCATGCGTACCTCGGTATAACGCATGGCGGCCGGTGAATCTCCATCCACGGAACCGAAATTGCCCTGGCCATCGACCAGCATGTAACGCATCGAGAAGGGTTGTGCCATTCTGACGATGGTGTCGTAGACGGCGGTATCACCATGCGGGTGGTACTTACCAATCACGTCACCAACGATACGTGCCGATTTCTTATAGGCCTTGTTCCAATCGTTGCCCAACTCGTTCATGGCAAACAGCACACGACGATGGACCGGCTTGAGGCCGTCGCGGACATCAGGCAGGGCTCGTCCCACGATGACGCTCATGGCGTAGTCGAGGTAGGACTGGCGCATCTCATCTTCGAGATTGACGGGAAGGACTTCTTTGGCGAATTCGCTCATATTTCTTCGATATCTTTGCTATCGCCCCAGCCGAATCTGTGAGGCGTCAGAAAAAGGAGGAGTGTACCATAATCCCCTGACCCTGTGCTGTATAAAAAACGCCTGAAATCTACTTTCAGGGCGTCTCAGATCAACTCACCATAAGTTTTTGCATCTTTTTCTCATTTGGCGAGAGCACAACCCTCTTCTCCGTGACGATGGCATCCACCAATGCCGCCGGTGTCACGTCGAAAACCGGATTCCACGCCTCAGCACCGGCAGCAGCCATACGCTGACCGCCGCAAGAGAGCAGCTCTTCGCTCTCCCTCACTTCGATTGGGATATCCGCCCCTGACTTGACGTCCATATCGATGGTTGAGGTCGGTGCCGCCACCATCACCCGAACACCATGGTGCTTTGCTGCCACCGCCAGACCATAGGTACCGATTTTGTTCGCCACATCACCATTGGCAGCAATCCGGTCAGAACCAACGATCACCCAACCGATCCCGCCCTGGGACATGAGACTGGCGGATGCACCGTCCACCAGCAGGCTCACGGGAATTTTGTCATGCAGCAATTCCCAGGCAGTCAGGCGCGCACCCTGCATCCAGGGCCGGGTTTCATCCGCGTAAACCCGTTCGATCAGGTTTTTCTCGTAAGCGGCACGAATCACTCCCAGTGCCGTACCATAGCCACCGGTCGCCAGCGCCCCGGCGTTGCAATGGGTGATCACACCGGTTGTCTCCTCAATCAGCGCCGCACCCAGCTCTCCCATGCGACGATTGGCCTGGATGTCCTCCTGATGGATCGATGATGCTTCATTGACGAGGGCTTCGATGGGATCTCCCTGATCAGGCAAGCGAGCAATCAGTTTCCTCATTCTGTCCAGCGCCCAGAAGAGATTCACTGCCGTCGGGCGCGACAGGCGCAGAACTTCCAGATCAGGCAACATGGCCTGCTTCCAATCAGCGCCTGAACCACGATAGGCATCTCTCGCGGCAAGCACCACACCAAAGGCTGCGGTGATCCCGATGGCGGGTGCACCCCGTACTACCATTTGCCGGATGGCATCGGCAACTGCCTGGCCTGAATGGAGCTCAAGATAGTCAGCACGTTCAGGCAGGTAGCGCTGATCCAGCAGAAAAAAATGGCCCTCACGCCAGACAATGGCTTCGTCTGGTGAAGGATTGGGGAGAGAGATTGTTGTATCTTGCATCTTGCTGTATCCCATGGTGGATTGACTAAAGCCACTAACACTTAGCTGAATGGCAGCAATGATCAAATCTGCACGATTGGGCACTAAGTTTTTCTTGTCGATATAGAAGCTTAAAGAATCTTTCGTTGCACTTCTTCGCATACTCTGCGGTATAGTTTCGTCACTTCCAAGCGAAACTATATTAAGAAAAAAGGCTAGCAATGTCTGAAAAGGTCGACCTACTGCTCCACGCTGACTGGATCATTCCCGTGGTGCCGGAAAATCAGGTGCTGGAACACCACTCCCTGGCCATCAAGGACGGCAGAATACACGCTATTCTGCCGACTGTGGAGGCAGATCAAGCGTTCCTGGCCGAGCAGGAGAAACAACTGCCAGGACATGCCCTGATGCCGGGGCTCATCAATGCACATACCCACGCATCCATGTCCCTGTTTCGGGGCCTGGCAGACGATCTCCCACTGATGAGCTGGCTCAACGAACACATCTGGCCGGCGGAAGGGAAATGGGTCAACGAAGAATTCATCCACGATGGCAGCCAACTGGCCATTGCAGAGATGCTTCTCGGTGGCACCACTTGCTTTAATGATATGTACTTCTTCCCCGATGTGACGGGACGTGTGGCAGATGCGGCGGGCATTCGGGCTGTGGTAGGGTTGATTGCTCTCGACTTTCCATCAGTCTGGGCTGCGGATGGCGACGAGTACCTGCACAAAGGACTCCAGGTACACGACCAATTCCGCAACAATCCACTGATCCATACCGCATTCGCACCCCATGCACCCTACTCCGTTGCTGATCCGATATTGGAGCGTGTCCGCGTGCTTGCGGATGAACTGGAGATTCCGGTACACATCCACCTTCACGAAACCAATGACGAGATTCAACAGAGCCTGCAACATCACGCCTGTCGGCCAATGACCCGGCTGCAACAACTGGGGTTGTTGTCACCTTCGCTGATGGCGATCCATATGACTCACCTCGAAGATGATGAGATAGGGTTGTTCGCCACCTCGGGCGGGCATGTCGTGCACTGTCCGGAATCGAACCTCAAGCTCGCCAGCGGCTTCTGCCCGGTCAGCCGTCTAATGGATGCCGGGATCAATGTGGCCTTAGGCACAGACGGTGCAGCCAGCAACAACGATCTCAATATGTTCAGTGAAATGCATACTGCCGCCTTGTTGGCCAAGGGTGTAGCGGGAGATGCCAGCGCGCTACCGGCTGCCAAGGCCCTCTCCATGGCCACCATCAACGGTGCCAGGGCATTGGGCCTGGAACACGAAACAGGCTCTCTCGAAATTGGTAAATCAGCCGATCTGATTGCCGTCGATCTGGATCGATTGCAAAGCCAACCCATCTATCATCCCATTTCACAATTGGTCTATGCCGCTGGCAGGGAGCAAGTCAGAGAGGTCTGGGTAGCTGGCAGACAAGTTGTCAGCGAGGGCAGCCTGACCACGCTGGATCCTGAACGGCTGCTCAAGCGGGCAGGCGACTGGCGTGAACGAATCGCTGAAAGCTGAGTCCATCAAACGAGTAGTGTAATCTACACACCCCTGAAACCTTTCGAGCAGGCCGTATATGAATCGGGAACAGATCAACGTCGATCACGCTGAAGTCAGTAAATTCGAAGAGCTGGCAGCTCGCTGGTGGGACCCTCACAGTGAATTCAAGCCCCTACACGAAATCAATCCTCTGCGACTAGGCTACATTGACCACATAGTCCCCCTGGCAGGAAAAAAGGTGCTGGATGTGGGATGCGGCGGCGGTATCCTCTCCGAAAGCATGGCGGCCAAGGGCGCGCATGTCACGGGAATCGACATGGGGGAAGCGCCTCTGCAGATTGCCCGTCTGCATCTGCTGGAGTCTGGTCTAGATGTCGACTACCAGCGAATACCAGTAGAGCAGCTAGCAGCCGATCAGCCGGCGTCTTTCGATGTGGTGACCTGCATGGAAATGCTGGAACATGTGCCTGATCCCGCCTCAGTGGTCAATGCCTGCAACCAACTGGTCAAACCGGGAGGCAGTGTCTTCTTCTCGACCATCAACCGCAATCCGAAAGCGTACCTCTTCGCCATTGTTGGCGCCGAATACCTCCTCAAGCTACTCCCCAGAGGCACGCACGACTACAGCAAATTTATCCGGCCCTCAGAACTCGCAGGATGGGTGCGTACCGCCGGTCTGCACAGTAGCGATATGACCGGCCTCAGCTATAACCCACTATCGCGTGACTACAAATTGTCTGACGATGTGAATGTGAACTATATGATCGCAACAAAAAAATAAGCCCCGTGATGACAGGCTGCGTTCTGTTCGACCTCGACGGTACTTTCGCGGATACCGCGCCAGACCTTCACATCGCACTCAACCATCTGCTCATCAGTCATGGCCGGTCGGGCATCGACTATGCTGACTTCCGGCCCAGCGTCTCTCATGGCAGTAAAGCAATGTTGAAAGTCGGCTTCGGTATCGAACCGGATGATCCCGACTTCCTACCTCTGCAGAGGCAGTTTCTCGACCTCTATCAACAGGACATTGCTATCCACACCCGTCTATTTACGGGCATGGATGCGCTGATAGAACAATTGGAAACCAAGTCCATCCCCTGGGGAATCGTTACCAATAAGCCTGCCTACCTGACAGACCCGCTTATGCAACAGCTGGGACTACAAAACCGAGCCAGCGCCATTGTCAGTGGTGATACGACAGCCTTTGCCAAACCTCATCCAGGGCCTATCCTTCATGCCTGCCGACTGGCAAAGGCTGAACCTACACACAGCATCTATGTGGGAGACGCACAAAGGGATATCGAGGCAGGCAGAAAAGCCGGCGCCCGCACACTGATCGCACGTTTTGGTTACCTCTCCGATGAGGACAACCCCGCTGAGTGGCAAGCGGACGGTGAGATTAACCATCCTCTGGATATCCTGGCTTGGCTATAGGGAGGCCCTGAACAAGTCTGGCTTATTGACGCGGCTTTAAATGGTGCAGACTCAGTAACAAGGCACACGAACTGGCTATAGACGCTTATCAATTTCCCACAGCACCAAGCCCGTTATAATGCTGTGTTCATTCAACCATTAGGTAGCATTATGCAGGATTACCAACCTCACAATTTGTTATTGAAGAACCGAAATATCCTGATTACCGGTGCGGGCAGTGGCATCGGCCAGGCTGTGGCCAAAGCATTTGCAGCGCATGGTGCTACTGTCATTCTATTAGGACGAAAGAAAAAGAAACTCGAAGAGACCTATGACGCCATAGAGTCAGCGGGTGGACCTATGCCCGCCATGATGCCGTTCGATCTGGAGAAAGCACCGACTGCTGACTACTACGCGCTGGGTGAAACCCTGCTAGATGAATTTGGCGTGCTTCACGGATTGGTCCATTGTGCGGCTCAACTCTCCCTGCTGAGCCGTGTGGATGATTATGATGTGGAAACATGGAACAAAGTCATACAGGTCAACCTGACCGCCCCTTTCATTCTCACCCAGGCCTGTCTACCGCTTCTTCGCAAAGCGGATGATGCCTCAGTGATCTTCACCTCAGACAGAATCGGTAGAAAAGGAAAGGCCTATTGGGGCGCGTATGCTGTGTCGAAATCGGGTATAGAAGGTCTGATGGAGACCCTGGCCGATGAATTGGAAAACAGTCAAATCAGGGTGAATAGCGTCTCCCCCGGACCCACCCAGACAGCACTACGAGCCTGGGCATTTCCCGGAGAGGATCCCCGGCTACTGCCCGAACCTGAAACTCGAATTCTGAATTATCTCTATCTGGCAGGGCCGGACAGCAGCGGAATTACCGGTCAAAGATTTGACAGTGAATAGTTCGCGACCTGATGCGGCATCCGCATCAGGGTGAAGCCGACCATGACTTGTTCAGAGCTTCCTTAATAGCACTTGGAGTGGCTCGCCTCGAAATCGTCGATCAGCAATTCCCTGGCCAGTATCGCTTCATATGCGTCGCTGAATGGTTCAGACCTGCGACCTTCCGATGACGCACTATTTTCTTCAGAAACAGAAATTTGCGATCCTCGCGGCTGTTCCAACTGTGGCTGTGACATGCTTCGCTTCATGATAAACTCCCCGCAATCCATTTTTTTATAATAATATTCAGATGCTTAAAAACCCTCTTAAGCTAACCTTAAGTTTAACCCATTTTGAGAATTTTTCGATCAGCATTGCCTGAACACTGTGTAGGAATTTTCTGGCATCTAAGATGCACGCTGGGGGGGGGGGGGAAGCCGCATCAGAATATCAGTCTGATCCAACTCAAAAAGTGGTGATTTCCTCTCATTATCTATAAAACCAAATGTGATCCCTGCGAAATAATCGATTTGCTCGGTTATGATGGGGCTGTAGGTATGCTGGAATCTTTAATAAAGCACGCCAACTAAAGTGGTTCCAGTCACCTAACTCGAATAATTCGCTACCCAAGCGGAATAACCCAGAGAGGAACATCATGTCTATCTTTCAGAGAATAATCGCGATAACACTCTCCCTTTCGCTCTTTATGCTACCCATCGGAGTAGCGCAAAGCGCCATCATCGGTAATGCCCAACTGATCGATCAGGCCCGGGGACATGAACGAGCTGTGTTGCTCGAAGCACTCGAACGCGAGCAAGTCCATCAATATCTCACTAGCCTGGGCGCTGATGCAGAGCAGGTAAAAGCACGTCTCGCACAGATGACCGACCAGGAAATCGCAACACTGAGTCAACGTCTGGGCGATCTCCCGGCAGGTGGTGATGCACTGGGTGTGATCCTGGTCGTCTTCATTGTATTTGTCGTTACCGATGCCATTGGCGCCACGGACATTTTCCCATTCGTCCACCCTGTTAGATGAGGCTATGCATCCGGCAAGGCACCCACCTTTGGTTGGGTGTCTTGCTGTCAGGTCTGCTTACCGGTTGTTCCAGCCTCAGGTTGACACCACCCCTTGCAGCACTTCCTGACAATATCCCTGCAGCACTTGAGCTGCGTGAGACGCCCTTCTTCCCCCAGGAGCAGAATCATTGTGGTCCAGCTGCCCTGGCAACCCTACTCAACCAGCGGCAAATCAATGTTTCACCGGAAACTCTGGCGAAACGAACCTACCTGCCGGGACTCAAAGGCAGCCTGCAAATCGAACTGACGGCAACAGCCCGCCAATATGGCCTGTTGGTCTATCCCCTTTCGGGCAGACTAAACGACCTGCTGAGTGAAGTGGCTGCGGGAAACCCAGTCCTGATATTGCAGAACCAGGCCTTCCGATGGTTTCCCCGCTGGCACTATGCCGTGGTGGTGGGATACGACCTGCACCGGCAGGAACTGATCTTACGCTCCGGCCGGGAGAGACGCTGGATTACCGATTTCCAAACGTTTCGCAATACCTGGCATAGAGCCGATAACTGGGGCATCCTTACCCTGCCAACTGATACTGTGCCGGCAACGGCATCCGTGTTGACCTACCTCGGTGCCGCTAACGATCTGGCAATGTCGAATCAGGCCACTGCTGCACATCTGGCCTATCAGACAGCTACAAAGCAGTGGCCGGAAGATGCCATGGCCTGGTTGACGCTGGGCAACAGCGCTTATACCAAAGCAGAGTGGCAATTGGCGACAGACGCTTTTCAGGCAGCAGTAAAATTGGCACCGGAAAATCCATCAGCATGGAACAATCTCGCCTACGCCCTGCTTGCCCTTGAGCGTAGTGATGCCGCGATAGCTGCCATTGAACAGGCCCTGGTCATTTCTCCAGAAGACCCAAATCTGCTGGGTTCCAGACAAGAGATTCTGAGACGCACCGCCCAGCCAGAAATGTGAGGGGGAAATATCACCCGGCTAAACAGACTGTCAGGTGGTCAACCGGTCAGACAAAGCAGCTATCGCTTTTTAGCATCATCCTTGACCAGATCGTAATTGTCATTCCTGACGCCTCGCATCAATAGATCCACATTGTCCCTCGGCACGTCCAACATCTGCAGTGCGATGGCGCCAAGCCGCAGACTGCTCTCCAGGATCTCTGGGAATGCATGAGTGGCCCCTGCACTGACCAAGTGCCCGCACGCCTCGAGATCCCTCGCACGAGAAATAATAGGCACATGAGGAAAAGCATTGCGCATATGCGATATGGCACGCAGCGCAGTTGGGCCATTATCAATGGTAAGCACCACCAGCGATGCACGCCCCACATCTACCGTATCGAGCAGGTCACCATGACTGATATCACCATAGAAGACCGGAAAACCATCCTGCTTGCCTTGCGCCACCCGGTCAGGTCGAGTGTCGAATACAACGAAAGGGACACCGCTGGTATGCAACAGAACAGCCACTGTGTGCCCTACTCTGCCATAGCCACCGATAATGACACGCTTACCGGCTTCTCCATGTTCGTCTGTCTCGTCTGCCGATTGATCGCCCGAGGTCCTACTCTCATGATGTTGAGAGAGCGTATCGCTAAGCCTGACCAGCAGCGGCGTCATCAGCATTGTCGCTGAAATCACACCCACCGCCATGATAAACGTCCTGTCATCGATCACCTGCAGCGTTACGGCCGAGCCGAATAAGACGAATCCAAATTCTCCACCCTGGGCCAGATAGAAGCTGACCTTCATTGCGATATCTTTCGAGTGTCCGAAGGCGAGCGCAAGGAGGAAAAGCACAAGCAATTTAATGGCAACAATAGCGATGATGTGCTGAACAAAGGTCAGTGGTTCTTGAAACAACGACGCAAAATCGATCGACATCCCAACAGCCACGAAAAAAAGGCTCATCAACAGCCCCTTATAGGGTTCGATGAACGCCTGAATCTGCAATCGGTAACTTGAGCCTGAAAACATCATGCCCATCACGAAGGCCCCAAGCGCCATCGACAGACCTGCCTGATCCATTGCCCATGCAGAGAGAAAAACCGCCAGCATGACCACCAGTAGAAAACCCTCACGATTCCCCTGGATAGCCAGCTTATTTAACGCATAGGGCAGAAGGTAACGGCCCATTCCCCATACCACCAGAATCATGCCGATAACAATAGCAATCTGCTCCCACAAGGGTACCTCGGCAGACAGCGGCCCCGTGTCGGAAAGAATCGGCACCACCGCCAGCAACGGCACGATAGCCAGATCCTGCATTAATAGGATAGAAAAGGCCGTGGTACCGTGTCGGCTGGCGATTTCACCTCTCTCCAGCAGCAGCTGCAGTACAAATGCGGTGGATGAAAGTGCGAAGGTGAGACCGATCAATAGCGACAGCATCAAATCGTAATCGTGCAGACTCATGTAAAGAGCGATCACGAGACCGCTCAAGAGTATCTGCAGAGAACCCAGGCCAAACACCTCCCGCCGCATATCCCAGAGGCGACCGGGATTCATCTCCAATCCAATGAGAAAAAGCAGCAGGACCACACCCAACTCAGTGAAATGGCGAACATCCTCCACGTGTTCAGTCACGTATGGGCCTGGGGAATAGGGTCCGACCACAATACCTGCCACCAAGAGACCCAATACTGAACCCAACCCAAGATGCTTGAACAACGCCACTGCCACTGATGTGACCAGCAGCAATAATAGAGCGGAAAAAAGAAAGGTATCCAGATGCATAAATAGCTTTTCTATGTTGGGTTCATGTTGAAAACGCCGATCAGTATCTTGAATCTCAGAGCTGAAACTAAGCCATCAATACCATTCCAACAATTTATGAACGCTGATGGGAGACTCCATCGTGGTAACCCCATGTGGTCAGACGAGGGTAATCCCTTAAATTCTTAACTCACCATGAGTTGGTTTCTGCAATAGTGCGTTTTAGTTATGATTATGTCATGCCTTATTGACGATTCAATGAACATTCACAACCAAACACCAGACAAACCACAGTTTTTGTTGGGTAATGACATATTGAATTGCAGATTATGTGGACTAGCTTCAACCATATTGCTACTTAAATGTTCACCGCCTCCCGGGAGAATGGAAGATGATCAATTTCGACGCGAATGCCGTAGTCCATATCAACGAATCACTCTCTGCCGATCAAATTCACGATATCGAAAGAGAGCTGTCAGGAGTGAGAGGTGTGGTGAGCGCCTGTGCACATGTAAAGACACCCCATCTGCTGGTAGTGGATTACGACCCGCAAGCCATTCACTCCAGAGAACTATTACGCCATTTCGAGCGCAGTGGCCTGCATGCCGCACTGATTGGCGGGATTTAATAGGCAACCTGCCAGGAAACCTAACATCCATACGCACAGGGGACAGCATCTCCCGGGATAAGGTAAGATGGGGCCGACTGGAGGAAACGCAGAACAATAAATATGCACAAACCCAAAAGGTTCAACATACCTCTCGAGACACTGTTAGATGCGAAAAAGTGCTCCAAACACCATGCCTGTCTGACGGACCACGACTACCGGCTCTGTGGCATCAGGATCACCACCGAGAATCATGCCCGTATGATTTGCGGCAAAGGGGCGGAATGTCCCTACAGTTCCAGCCTGGGTGACAAGACTGTCTGCACTTGTCCGGTGAGGCACGCCATTTTTAGAAAGTATGGCGTGTAACTGCTGTTACATGCTCCAAGCCAGCCAACTCAGTACCAAAATATTTTAGACATGCAACGATTCACCGGCTTTCCCACACAGGCTCTCCCCTTTCTCACAGACCTCTCACGCAACAACGAACGCGAATGGTTCAACAGCAACAAAGATCGCTATGAACAGTTTGTCAGGGAACCGGCACTGGCATTCATTGAAGAGATGTCACCCAAGTTAAACAAAGTATCAGATCAATTCAGTGCTATTGCCAAAAAGACCGGCGGATCATTAATGCGGGTCTATCGCGATATCCGATACTCGAAGGATAAAACTCCCTACAAGACCAACATCGGCATCCAGTTCCGTCACGTCCTGGGCAAGGATGTACATGCCCCTGGCTTCTATCTGCATATCGAACCCGGCGAGTGCTTCATCGGCGCCGGCATCTGGCACCCTGAATCAAAAACACTTGCCAAGATCAGAGACTTCATTACCGACAATCCGGCTGCCTGGCAGGCAGCACTGGCCCATAAACCTTTTCACAGGAATTTTGAGTTAATGGGTGATTCTCTAAAGCGCCCACCCCGAGGCTATCCGGCAGACCACCCACTGATTGAAGATCTGAAACGCAAGGACTTCATCGCCCTGAAGTCTTTTGATTGCAGCAAAATTGAATCAGCGAAATTTCCTGACTTCGTGGTCAAAGGCTTCGCCGATGCAGCGCCCCTGATGCGGTATCTCTGCGCTGCCGTTGAGGTTAACTATTGAAACGTCCTGCCACGTAACGAACATATCGGCTTCATTAGTCGCTACTGTCAACTATGAGAGCGTCCAAACAGGAAGTTGACCCGTTTTTGCACACACCCCTTTGTTAATCGATACTACTCTCATACTCAGCTGGTGGTAAATAACCTATCGATGAATGTAAACGCCGGTTATTGTAAAAACCAATGTATTCAGTGATGACACCGCGAAGCGTTTCATCACTCCTATATTCATTGCCGTGAATTCTTTCCGCTTTCAGGTTATGAAAGAATGGTTCCATATGCGCATTATCATTCATTAATCTCGGCCTATTCATGCTTTGAATTATGCCCCTCTTGGCTAATCGATCTGAATATTTAAATGTTCTGTATTCAATGCCTCTATCAGAATGAAAGATTAGTCCAGCTTTCGGTTTTCGGTGTCTTAAGGCTTGCTTTAAAGCACCCAGTGTCAAACTTGAATCGCGGGTCGATTTTAATGACCACCCAATAACCTTTCGACTACACTTGTCCATGATCACCGCCACCAGGTATCGCCATTCATTATTAACCTTTAAATAGGTGACATCTCCAACCCAGACCTTATCAGTTTTATCGGCGATCACCTTAAGCTGCCGATTCGGAATACGGGTGACAAACGCTTCCAGCCCTGGTGTTGCTTTATAGAGCGTGGCTACTCGGGCTTTAAGCCCATTTTCACGCATCAACCGAGCCACTCGCTTCTTGCCTATCCGGTAGCCCTGAGATCGCATCTCCTCGGTGATTTCCGGGCTGTCATAGAGTTCGCCGCTTCGCTTCCACAGTTTAAATATGATCTTATACAGCTCCTCATCTTCCGTGGCTCTCATGCTTTTACCTCGACGACGCCAGGAATGATAACCATCCGGCGTGACACTATAGACACGACACATCAAAGCTAAAGTGTATTGTCTTCGATGGGTGTCGATAAATTCGAAGATTTCTTTTTTCGTTCCAAAGAGAACTGGATGGCTTTTTTTAAAAGGTCATGCTCCTGCTTAAGCAGATTATGCTCACGCTCTATTTTACATAGGCGTTTTAATTCAGCTCGCATTTTAGGGTCGATATTAATGTCTTTTTTTGTAGCCATTAGCGTACCGTTTCGGGTTTCCAGGCGCCAACGATATAACATGACAGGATGAATAAAAAGAGCCTCAGCCACATCAGTCGCTTTAACTCCCTGAATATTGGTCAACGCAACAGCCGTGGCTTTGAATTGATCATCGTAAATATTGTAGTGCTTTCTTCGTGCCATTGGATACCTCCAGTAGTTACAAGCGTGTCGCTACCTCGTGAAAGATTTTGGGACATCCGAGTCCCCAAAATCGACTCGCCAACGCGACAGCCGTTATGCCCCG
>JAHXHT010000026.1 GCA_025656435.1 Candidatus Thiodiazotropha sp. (ex Gloverina cf. vestifex)
CCCTAACAGTCACAATTACGGCCATACAACCGCGCCTACGCCTATCGGGGACTAATCGCCTCGGCTTTCAGCCTTCCATGGCGATCAGCGACAGAATCTATCAGTCACTATTCAACTGTCACCGATTTCGCTAGATTCCTCGGCTGATCCACATCCGTCCCTTTCAATATTGCAACGTGATAGGCCAATAATTGTAGTGGAATACTGTAGACGATAGGCGCAGTCGTGGGATAAATATCGGAAAGCGTGAGGTTCTGGTAGTTGTCCAGATCGATTTTCACTTTCTGGTCGCTGAAGAGGAAAAGTTCACCGCCTCGTGCGCGGACTTCCTGCAGGTTCGATAGAACTTTTTCCAATAAGGGATCATCCGGTAAAGCACAGACAACTGGCATCTCCGCATCGACCAGCGCCAGTGGGCCATGCTTTAACTCGCCGGCAGGATAAGCTTCTGCATGGATATAGGAGATCTCTTTCAGTTTCAGCGCCCCCTCCATGGCGACCGGGTAGAAGCAGCCTCGACCGAGGAAAAGCGCATGTTGTCGGTCGGCGAAGGCATTGGCCATTGTCTTGATTGCATCACTCAGCTGCAGTACCACTTCAACCTGACGGGGTACGGCATGCAGTTCATTCACCAGGACCTGCTCATCCGCCTCGCTCAATCCCCGGCGTTTTGCCAGCGCCAGGGTCAACAGGCGCAGGGCTACTAATTGGGTGGTGAATGCCTTGGTGGAAGCTACGCCGATTTCGGGTCCGGCCCGGGTCATCAGCGCAACGTTGGATTCCCTGACCAGCGAACTCTCGGGTACATTACAGATACACAAGCTACCGATGTAGCCCATGCTATTTGCTGCACGAAGCGCCGCAAGGGTGTCAGCCGTTTCGCCAGATTGGGAGATGGTGAGGAAAAGCGTATCCGGTGACACCACGACTTTGCGGTAGCGGTATTCACTCGCGACTTCGATATCGCAGGGGATGCCGATCTCTTCCAGCCAGTATTTTGCAACCAGGCCGGCATGATAGCTCGTCCCACAGGCCACGATCTGTACCTGTTTGGTCTTGTCGAACAGGGCTTTGGCTTCGTGACCGAAGCTCTCCTCCATCAGCCGGCCTTTGTAGATCCTGCCTTCGAGCGTCTCTGCAATCACGCCGGGCTGTTCGTAAATCTCCTTCAGCATGTAGTGGCGGTAGGGGCCCTTGTCCACGCTGTCAGCATTCAGCTTTGATGTCTTTTCCTGACGCGCGACCTGCTCTCCTGCCTTATCGAAAATCGTGATTTTATCGCGGCTGATCTCCGCCACGTCACCCTCTTCCAAAAATAGAAATCTTTGGGTAACGGGTAATAACGCAGCCACATCAGAGGCGATGAAATTTTCGCCTTCACCCAAACCGATCACCAGAGGGCTGCCCTCCCGTGTCACGATAATTCTATCGGACTCCTCAGGACAGGCGACCGCCATCGCATAGGCTCCGGTCATCTCTTTGGAGGCTCCTTTAACCGATTGGAAAATATCCAACCCCTCTCCTAACTTGCTTGCCAGAAGATGTGCGATGACTTCCGTATCGGTTTCCGAGGTAAAGACAAATCCCAGGGATTCCAGCCGGGCGCGTAGCTCACTATGGTTTTCGATAATGCCATTATGTACAACGGCCACCCGCTCTCCACTCATGTGAGGATGCGCATTTAGTTCTGAAGGCCTGCCATGGGTTGCCCATCGTGTGTGGGCAATGCCCAACAGGCCATTGGCGCCAGTATCTGCAACGATGCCATCAAGATTAGACACCTTGCCAATGGTCCTGAATCTCTGTATGCCCCCTGACGCTTCCCTGACCGCCAGTCCGGCAGAATCGTAACCCCTATATTCCAGTCTCCTCAGGCCTTCCATCAAAATGGGAACTACATTGCGCTGGGCGATGCCGCCAACAATGCCACACATATCTCTACCTCTCAGGATGACTTGGTTTTCTTGACCGGTCGTTGCCAGCCTTCAATACTGATCTGCTTGGCCCGACTCAGGCTAAGCGTTTCCGCAGGTGTATCTTTTGTGATGGTGGAACCCGCACCAATGGTCGAACCTTCAGCCACGGTCACAGGCGCAACCAGTTGGCTATCCGATCCGATGAATGCACGATCTCCGATAACCGTCTGGAATTTATTCGCGCCATCATAGTTGCAGGTAATGGTGCCGGCTCCTATGTTGACCTCACTGCCTACCACGGTATCACCAATATAGCTGAGATGATTGATCTTGCTTTTGGCGGCAACCTGACTCTTCTTAATTTCTACAAAGTTACCCACATGCACCTGATCGGACAGATGGCTTTCCGGCCTGATACGGGCAAAAGGGCCAATGCGACAGCCGCTACCGATTTCCGCATCCTCGATCACACTGTTAGCCAGGATCTCTGTATCGACACCAATGCGACTGTTCTTAATAACAACATTCGGTCCGATACGTACTCCGTCCGCCAATGCCACTTCGCCTTCAAACAGTGCATTGATATCGATCGTCACATCCTTGCCCACCGTCAGACTACCGCGGATATCCAGTCTCGACGGATCACTCAGGCTAACCCCGAACTGCATCAGTTCATCGGCCAGTTGTCTTTGGAAGTGTCGCTCAAGGTGTGCCAGTTGTTTCTTGTCATTCACGCCCATGACTTCTTCTTCGGAAACCGGATGCACTACCTGGATATTGACCCCGTCATTGACAGCCATCGAGATGATATCCGTCAGATAGTATTCATTCTGCGCATTATTGTTTTCAATTCGTCCTAGCCAGGTTTCGAGGTGAGATCGGCTGACTGCCATGATGCCGGTATTGATCTCGGCAATCTCAAGTTCACGCGCTGTGGCGTCTTTCTGTTCGACGATACGGATCACACGATCGTCTCTGTCGCGTACGATGCGACCATAACCAGAGGGATCCGGCAGGTCGACGGTGAGTAGCGCCAAATCCGTCTGGTGCAGTGCTGCCAGGAGGGAGACCAATGTTGAGCCACTGATGAGTGGTACGTCACCGTACAGAATCAGTACCTGGTCCACCCGCTGCAGTTGCGGCAGTGCCTGCATCACCGCATGTCCCGTACCCAGTCGCTCTTTCTGCTCGACCCAGTCCAAATCCGCTGCTGCAAGCGCATTACAAACCGACTCACCTCCATGCCCGTAGACAATAGTGACCTCATCCGGCGTGATGGATCTGGCGGTCTCAATAACATGGCCCAACAGTGGCTTGCCGGCCAGTGGGTGCAGAACTTTTGGCAGTCGTGAACGCATGCGAGTGCCTTCACCGGCAGCCAAGATAAGTACGCCAAGATGCATGAATTTACCCCTTGAGATTCGATGCCGTCAGCAACTGTGGAAATTTATGCCATTAAATCAGAATTAGACGTTCAACTGTATATTCTCAAGTCCAATTTCACAAAAGAACCTGTTCACGGCAGGCCATGATTCCGGCGGGGTGGAGGTTGCGATCCATATAAGGCTTAATGCACTTAATGGCTCAAGACGTCAGAGGTGGCCACATTTTCCAAATGCGGCAGGCGAGTTAAACTCAGTTAAGTGTGCCCGACTGACCAGGGATTCCGACACTCATCGCATCCTCTTTGGTCGCGTCACGAACCTCGAGGATTTTTACATTAACTTTGAGATCCTTACCGGCAAGAGGATGGTTACCGTCAACGGTCAGCTTACCATTCTCGATCTTTGTCACGATAAAGCTTTTTACCTCACCATCTTCGTTCTGCATCTGGACTTCGGCGCCCAACTGCCGAAATTGCGGCGGTACATTCTCAAGGTCATCGGTAAAAGTCAGATCAGGATCGTGATCACCAAATCCGTCTCTGGGTGTAATCTTGATACTGACCTGGTCGCCTGGACTTTTGCCGGCAACCGCCTTATCCATGCCGCCAATCAGTTCGGTTTCACCACCATGAATATAGTTCACCGGTAAATCGCTCTGTTCCAGCACATTACCGTCTAAATCACAGATCGAATAGGTGAGCGAGACAAATTTACCGATTTTTATAATTTCTTTGGACATAGTAATAACGCTTTCAGGGCCTGATATGACAGGCCCTGATTGTGAGAAGGGGATTAGCCGCGTTGGCCTTTGCGGATTCGATCGATGGCCCGTAGCTGAGCCACGGCTTCTGCCAGTTCAGCCTGGGCTTTGGCATATTCGAATTCGGCGCTCCGATCAGCCATGGCATCCTCAGCACGACGCTTGGCTTCTTGGGCTGCAGCCTCATCAAGATCGGTTGCACGAATGGCAGTATCCGCCAACACGGTTACCACATGAGGTTGAACCTCAAGAATTCCGCCAGAGACATAAAAGTGCTGCATCTCTTTGCTGTCGCCGATATCGACACGGACTTCGCCCGGTTTCAGGCGTGTCACCAATGGTGTGTGGCGGGGCGCGATGCCCACCTCACCCATGACAGCAGGGGCATAGACCATCTCAGCCAGACCGCTGAAGATCTCTCCCTCGGCATTGACGATGTCCACATGGATTGTCATGGCCATCTATTAACTCCTGGGCAATCAGCCCTTTCCACCACGTTCGACAGCTTCATCGATGCCGCCGACCATGTAAAAGGCCTGCTCTGGCAAGTGATCATATTCGCCTTCGACGATCGCCTTAAAGCTGGTGATGGTGTCTTTCAGCGAGACATACTTGCCGGGGGTGCCAGTGAAGACCTCGGCCACGAAGAAGGGCTGTGACAGGAAGCGCTGGATCTTACGCGCACGCTGTACCACCAGTTTATCCTCTTCGGAGAGCTCGTCCATACCGAGGATGGCGATGATGTCCTTCAATTCTTTATAGCGCTGCAGGGTACCCTGTACGTTACGGGCCACGCTGTAATGCTCCTGACCCACCACATTGGGATCGAGGATACGGGAAGTGGAATCGAGGGGATCCACCGCCGGATAGATACCCAGCTCGGCGATCTGGCGTGAAAGTACCAGGGTCGCATCCAGATGCGCGAAGGTGGTGGCGGGTGATGGATCGGTCAGATCGTCCGCCGGTACATAGACCGCCTGGAATGATGTGATAGAGCCGGTCTTGGTGGAGGTGATACGCTCTTGCAGCGCACCCATCTCCTCAGCCAGGGTTGGCTGATAACCCACCGCAGAAGGCATACGACCCAGCAGGGCGGATACCTCGGTACCGGCCAGGGTGTAACGATAGATGTTGTCCACGAACATCAGAACATCACGGCCTTCGTCACGGAAGTTCTCGGCAATGGTCAGACCGGTCAGGGCCACACGGAGACGGTTGCCCGGAGGCTCGTTCATCTGTCCGTAGACCAGGGCTACCTTATCGAGTACGCCACCTTCCTGCATCTCATGGTAGAAGTCATTTCCCTCACGAGTACGCTCACCCACACCGGCAAACACGGAGAATCCCGCATGCTCAACCGCGATGTTACGAATCAGCTCCATCAGGGTTACGGTCTTGCCCACACCGGCGCCACCGAAGAGGCCAATCTTACCGCCCTTGACGATCGGCATGATCAGATCGATAACCTTGATGCCTGTTTCGAGAATTTCGGTGGTCGCCGCTTGATCTTCCAGCTTCGGGGGAAGACGGTGAATCGGCATCAGCTTGTCATACTTAACGTCGCCTGCCTCATCAACCGGGTTACCGAGTACATCCATGATGCGGCCCAGTGTACCCTGGCCAACCGGAATACTGATCGGGGCACCGGTGGATTCCACAGTCACGCCTCGCTTCAGCCCATCGGTTGATCCCATGGCGATGGTTCTCGCCACGCCATCACCCAGCTGCTGCTGGACTTCCAGGGTCAGACCCACCTCGTCGATCTTGAGTGCCTCGTAGACTTTTGGCATCTCGCCGCGGGAGAACTGCACGTCCACCACAGCACCGATGATTTCAACCACTTTGCCCGAACTCATTTCTGGTTCCTCTTGCCGCACCAGGCGACTCTCAAAAAATAAAAACTAAATCTGTTGCCATACCACTGTCATCAGACAGCGGCAGCACCGCCCACGATTTCTGAAATCTCTTGGGTAATTGCCGCCTGGCGCGCCTTGTTGTAGATCAGTTGCAACTCGTTGATCAACTCACCCGCATTATCAGAGGCCGACTTCATGGCTACCATACGCGCAGATTGCTCGCTGGCGCCGTTTTCCACTACTGCCTGGTAGACCAGCGACTCCACATAGCGACCCAACAGGTTATCCAGCACGTCTTTTGAATCGGGTTCGTAAATGTAGTCCCAGTGATGCTTGAGTTCATCCTTGTCAGTCTCTGGGATGGGTACCAGTTGCTCAAGGGACGGATTCTGGGTCATGGTATTGACGAAGTTGTTGTAGGCAATATAGATCCGATCAATCTTGCCTTCAGCATAAGCATCCAACATCACCTTCACTGTACCAATCAAGTCTTCGATATGAGGCGCATCACCCAGGTGTGTTGCCTGACTGACAATATTGCCTCCAAAACGGCCAAGCGCCTTGTTACCAATGGTGCAAAAATCGACCTCTGTACCACTGTCCCGAAGCGTTTTCATCTCTTTGAACAACATTCGAAATAGGTTGTTGTTCAAGCCACCGCAAAGACCACGATCCGACGAAACGATGATGTACCCCACCCGCTTCACGTCACGTTCGATCATGAAGGAATGTTTGTACTCGGGATGCGCATGGAACAGATGACCAATTACATTGCGCATCTTATCCGCATAAGGCCGGGTAGCCGCCATACGATTCTGCGCTTTTCGCATCTTCGAGGCCGCCACCATTTCCATCGCCTTGGTGATCTTGCTCGTATTCTTGATACTGGCAATCTGTGTGCGTATCTCTTTTGCGCCCGCCATAACTCTGAACCTTATCTCGTGTTACGTTTTCGGCTTACCAAGTATGGTTGGCCTTGAAGTCCTTGAGCGCATCGTGCAGAGCCTGCTCGAACTCGGCATTGTAGTCACCAGTATCGTTGATCTTATCCAACAACTCTTTCTGACTACTCTTCATGTAGCCATGCATTGAGGCTTCGAAATCAACCACTTTGCTGACGTCTGCATCGTCAAGATAACCTTCGTTGGCTGCAAACAATGTCACGGCCATGCCAGCGACTGAAAGCGGAGAGTACTGAGTCTGTTTCATCAACTCAGTCACACGCTCACCTCGTTCAAGCTGCTTACGGGTGGCCTCATCAAGATCAGAAGCGAACTGAGAGAAGGCCGCCAACTCTCGGTACTGGGCCAGCGCCAAACGAACACTGCCACCGAGCTTCTTGATGATCTTGGTCTGGGCTGCACCACCTACACGAGATACCGACAGACCAGCGTTGATAGCCGGGCGGATACCGGCGTTGAACAGATCCGCTTCGAGGAAGATTTGGCCATCGGTGATCGAGATAACGTTGGTCGGTACGAAAGCCGAGACGTCACCCGCCTGGGTTTCGATGATAGGCAGCGCGGTCAGTGAACCTGTCTGCCCTTTGACCTTACCGCCGGTTTTCTTTTCCACGTAGTCAGCATTCACCCGGGCGGACCGCTCCAGCAAACGGGAGTGGAGGTAGAAGACGTCACCCGGATAGGCCTCACGTCCCGGTGGACGACGCAGCAACAGGGAAACCTGACGATAGGCCCAGGCCTGTTTGGTCAGATCATCATAAATGATCAGTGCATCCTGTCCGATATCGCGGAAGTACTCACCCATGGTGCAGCCGGAGTAGGGGGCAAGAAACTGCATCGCTGCAGAATCAGCCGCCGGTGCTGCGACGATGATCGTGTGCTCCATGGCATCGTGTTCTTCCAGCTTGCGCACGACCTGGGCAATGGTAGAGTTTTTCTGGCCAATGGCAACGTAGACACATTTGATGCCGGTGCCCTTCTGATTGATGATCGCATCAATCGCCACTGCGGACTTACCGGTCTGGCGGTCGCCGATGATCAGCTCACGCTGGCCACGGCCGATCGGCACCATGGCATCGATCGCCTTGACACCGGTTTGTACCGGTTGGTCCACCGATTTACGCTCGATAACGCCTGGCGCCACCTTCTCGATCGGAGAGGTCTCTTCAGCAGCAATGTCGCCTTTGCCGTCCAGGGGATTACCCAGGGAGTCGACCACGCGACCCAGCAGAGCCTCGCCCACCGGCACCTCGAGTACGCGGCCGGTACACTGTACCGAATCGCCTTCACTCAAATGCTTGTAGTCACCCAAAACCACGGCACCGACAGAGTCGCGCTCCAGGTTGAGTGCCAGGCCGTAGGTGTTACCCGGAAACTCCAACATCTCGTAGGACATGGCGTCCTCAAGACCGTGGATACGGGCAATACCATCAGTCAGGCTGATGATCGTACCCTCGTTGCGGGCTTCGGTCTTAAGATCGAATTTCTCGATCTTGCTTTTGATCAGTTCGCTGATCTCGGATGGATTGAGTTGCATGATGGCTTCTCGCTTAGATTCCCAATTCGTTCGCCAGTTGCTGCAGTTTTCCACGGACAGAGCCGTCGATTACCATGTCGCCTGCACGAATGTGAACACCGCCGATAAGATCGGCGTTTTTTTCACTGGTGATGATGACGTCGCGTCCCAACTTGGCCTTTAAGGCGTCGGCAATAAGCTTTTGCTGTGCCGGCTGGAGTGCATATGCCGAAGTGACATGCGCCTGTATGATCCGCTCTTTGTCTGCCTTGAGCTGTTCAAACAGCGTGTTTATTGCAGGCAGTACGGTAAGGCGGCCATTCTGAATCAATACCTTGATCAGATTGGCACCTTCGTCATCGATCTGCTCAGCCGCTATCTCTAGCAGCATCTCAGTCAGGGCCTTCCGCTCGATCAGCGGATTGCCGACGACGGGCGCCATGGTCTCGTCTTCGATCACGGATGAAAGAAAACTCAACATATCGGCCCAGAGATCGAGCTTTCCCGTCTCCTCGGCACGCGCAAACACCGCTTCGGCGTAGGGGCGGGCAATTGTGGTTGCTTCACCTGCCATAGTTCTGCCTTAGATCTCTTGAGCCAAGTCGTTGACGATATCCTGATGGGCACTGGCGCTGATCTCCTTCTTGAGGATTTTTTCAGCACCAGCAACCGCCAGTTCACCGATCCTTTCGCGCAGGTGTTCCCGTGCACGGTTGGACTCCTGCTCGATCTCCGCCTGGGCGGCCGTCAGGATGCGATCACCTTCGGTGCGCGCAGTGTCCTTGGATTCATCGACAATTTCAGCAGCCCGTTTTTGAGCCTGGGCTACGATCTCAGCCGCCTGTGACTTGGCCTCATGCAGCACGTCCTTGGCCCGCTCTTTCGCAAGCTCCTGTTCGTGCTGTCCGCGCTCGGCGGCAGCCAGGCCATCGGCAATCTCTTTCTTGCGGGTTTCCAGAGCCCCCATGATCGGGGTCCAGACAAACTTCATGGTGAACCACACGAACACCGCAAAAGTGAGCAGCTGACCTATAAGTGTCAGATTGATGTTCATCCCGGAATTACCTCTCGTTGGACGAGATGATAGAAAATTCGCTCAATGCCCTGAATCAGGTGACAGCGAACAGTACGTACATAGCCAGACCCACAGCGATCATGGGCACGGCGTCGACCAGACCCATGACGATGAAGAACTGGGTACGCAGCATGGGGATGAGTTCAGGCTGGCGTGCGGCGCCTTCGAGAAAGCGGCCACCCAGTACGCCGATGCCAACTGCGGCACCCAGGGCACCCAGGCCCATCATCAGAGCGCCGGCAATGTACAGGAATGCTGTTGCTTCAGTCATTTCGATCTCCGGTAAAGAAAGTCTAAAGTTGAAAAAATATAATGGTTAAGAAATTCAGTGTTCGTTATGTGCCATATCCAGATAGACGATGGTCAGGGTCATAAAGATGAATGCCTGCAACGTAATAATCAGGATATGAAAAATCGCCCAGCCCAACTGAAGCACACCACCGAACAAGCCGAGAATCAGGCCGGCATTGTACATGATGGCGATCAGAATAAAGATCATCTCACCGGCATACATGTTACCGAACAATCGCAGGGCGAGTGAGATGGGCTTGGCAATCAGGCTGACAAATTCCAATATAAAGTTGATTGGAATAAAAAGGGCATTCACCCGCGGGTTTTTTGATGAGAAGGGCTGCAGAGTCAGTTCCCCGACAAAGCCGCCGACACCCTTGATCTTGATACTATAGAAGAGGACCAGCAGGAAGACACCGATGGCCATACCGAAGGTAGCATTGGGATCGGTTGACGGAACAACCTTCATATAGTGGATGCCGAGCAACTTGGCTGCTTCCGGAATTAAATCCACTGGCACCAGATCCATCAGGTTCTGCAGGAAGATCCAGACAAAAATCGTCATCGCAAGGGGTGCGACCAGGGCGTTGCGGGCGGAAAACGAGCCACGCACGCTGTCATCAATAAAGTCTACGATCCATTCGACAAAATTCTGCAGGCCGTTGGGCACACCGGTCGTTGCGGTCTTGGCGGCCTTGCTGAAAAAGTAGATAAACAGCACACCGAGGGCAATGGACCAGAACATAGTGTCTACATGTATCGCCCAGAAGCCCATCGCCTTGGCCTCAGCGGCGTCGTGCGCGATTGCCCAGCTGCCATCCGGTGTTTTACCGAAGGTCAGGTTGGTCAAGTGATGCTTGATGTACTCACTAGAGGTCAGTGTGTCGCCGGCCATGTTTTCTGAAACCTATGACTGCTGTCTGTCTTGAAAAAGTGTCGCTACAAGCGGGACGACTACCTGTATCACCAGATAGCTGCCCAGCAATGCGCCCATATTTAACGGACTGATGTAAACGATCGCAAGAACAAACATCAATCCGGTCAACAAAAGCTTCTGGATTTCGGCTCCGAGCATGCGCCTGGCGAGTCGCTCTGGCTCCTGCGCACGATAACGCGTGAAGGAGCGGTAAGCGAAATAACCATTTGCCAGGGCGGCGATCAGGCCACCTATCAACCCTGACCAAGCGGTGGCTTTACCGAATACCAAAAGCACCAAGCCGATAGCCAGCGCAACTCCAAACTGAAGTGCGATGATGGTGCGTATTTGGCTATTTCCGGTAAGCTGCATCCCGGTTTCCCGGTACCCCGTTTGAGCCCTACCAGCAAGGCTGGAGGAGTATAAGGTTTCTGATATATAAGGTCAAAGGATAGGTGAAAAAAATTATTAATGCACTTATTCAATGTGGTCAATAATGCCTTCCAGCTCATCCAGACTGTTATAGCCAATTACCAGTTTTCCCTTACCTTTCGCGCCTTGTTGCAGGTCCACCTTGGCACCCAGTTTTTCTGAAAGGTCATTCACCAGACGGCGGATGTCCGGATCAACCGCCACCGGTGGGCGTGCCTGTTTGGGCGATTCCGCCTCTGCCTGGAGGCGCCGCACCAGGCGTTCAGTCTCCCTCACGGAGAGTCCCTGTTTCACTACCTGATCAGCTGTCTTTGTCTGTAGCTCCCCCTTCAGACCCAACAGTGATCTGGCATGGCCCATCTCCAGACGCCGGCTCTCCACCAAGCTCTTCACTTCCTCGTTCAATTCGAGCAGACGCAGTAGATTGGTCACCGTGGTGCGGGACTTGCCAACCGCCTTGGCCACCTCCTGGTGGGTCAGACCGAATTCGTGCAGCAGACGACTGAGGGCGTTGGCCTCTTCCAGGGGATTGAGATCTTCCCGTTGGATATTCTCAATCAGGCCCATGGCCATGGCCGCTTCTTCGGTGACCTCTTTGATTACCACCGGTATCTCGTCGAGACCGACCTGTTGTGCGGCGCGCCAGCGGCGCTCCCCGGCGATCAGTTCGTAGCGCCCGTTTTCCACCGGGCGGACAATCACCGGCTGGATAACACCCTGAGCAGCGATTGACTCCGCCAGTTCATGCAGGGTGTCGGCATCGAATTCACGTCGTGGTTGATAACGTCCGCGTTGGATCAGATCCACCGGTAACCGGTTGAGACTGTCACCGGCGCCACCGCCGGTATGGGGCTTTGCCTCCGGCTCACTCTGTGCGCCGCCCAACAGGGCGTCAAGCCCGCGTCCGAGTCCTCTTTTTTTTGCCGCCATGGTTCTCTTCCGTTATGTCACTGGTGTCTCGGTTTCGCGCAATCGATGTCTGCGCAGCAACTCACTGGCCAGAGCCAGATAGGCCGTTGCTCCCCGGGAGGTTTTGTCATAGAGCAATATGGGTATGCCGTGGCTCGGTGCTTCAGCGACCCGGACATTGCGGGGAATGATGGTATTGAAGACAGCATCTTTAAAATGCGAAAGCAGTTGGCTGGAGACATCAATGGCCAGATTATTGCGCGGATCATGCATGGTGCGCAGGAACCCCTCTATCTGTAGCGCCTGATTGAGGTGGCTGCGGATCTGCTCAACGGTGTCCATCAGTGCCGAGAGCCCTTCGAGGGCATAGTATTCTGTCTGAATCGGGATCAATACACCGTCGGCGGCTACCAGTGCATTCAGTGTCAACATATTAAGAGAGGGGGGGCAATCGATCAGGATGTAGTCATAATCCTGCTTCAGGGGTGATAACGACAAGCTGAGCCGCTTCTCCCGCATAGAGCTGTTCATCAACCCCACTTCCGCTGCGGTCAGGTCTGCATTCGCAGGCATGACGTCAAATCCCGCATCCGGGGTGCGTTGAATGGCATTCCTCGCTACGGCATCACCGAGCAATACCTCGCAGCTCGAACTTTCGAGGCTGTGCTTATCGATACCGCTGCCCATGCTGGCGTTGCCCTGGGGATCCATATCCACCAGCAGCACGCGCTTTTTCATGGCCGCCAAGGAAGCGGCCAGGTTCACCGTAGTGGTGGTTTTGCCGACGCCGCCCTTCTGGTTGGCTACCGAGATGATATGTCCCATGTTCTTTTCTACTTGATTCCGCTCCGACGGGAGCCGCCTATCATAAACCGTGAAATCGTCGAGTGATACTCTTCTGATGAGACCGCGCCTCCAGCAACAGCACATTTGGTGCCGAAAGCTTGGTATTTCTCCACTTCACTCTGCCGGTGAAAACCGGATCAGGCAACGCTGACCCTCTGTGCAGGGAACCTTCAAGGGAATGACCCGGCAGTTGTTTTCTATCTCAAGTGTTTGCAGCTCATCCTGCGGGACAATGGCCTTCATCGCCAGTAGCACGGTATCTTTTCGCCTCAGGCCGGCGGTCAGATCCAGCATGTTGGGCAAGGAAGTAAAGGCACGAGAGATCAGCATGTCAAAGCCATTTGCCGGCTGGTAGTCTTCAACACGGGTATGTACGGCTTCCACGTTGTTCAGCCCCAGTTCGAGGATGGCCTGGCGTACGAAACGAACCTTCTTATTGTTGCTGTCGAGCAGGACAAATTCGATCTCCGGCCGAATCACTGCCAAGGGTATGCCGGGCAGGCCCGGACCCGTGCCCATATCGAGGCAACGTCTCCCTTCCAGGTGAGGCACAACTGCCAGGCTATCGAGCAGATGCCTTGCCACCATCTCCAGGGGATTGCGCACTGCGGTGAGGTTGTAGGCCTGGTTCCACTTGGCCAGCAGTGCTAGAAATTGCAGCAGTTTCTCAACCTGCTCCTTCGTCAGTGCAAGGTCCAGCATCTCTGCGCCTTGTAACAACCGCTCCCGGCAGGCGCTCTCATCGAATCTCATTGCCATCAGGCAGAACGCTTTTTCAGATGAATCAGCAGCAAGGAGATAGCCGCCGGTGTCACGCCGGGAATACGGCTGGCCTGTCCCAGAGTCTGTGGCCGGTGACGTTGAAACTTCTCACGTACTTCCGAGGAGAGCCCACGCACTCCATCATAATCCAGATTTTCAGGCAGGCTGACCGATTCGCTGGCCCGGTGCTTTTCGATCTCATCCTTCTGTCGATCGATATAGCCGGCGTATTTTGCCTGCACCTCCAGTTGTTCGATTACCTGGGCATCCTCCACGCCGGGGCTCAGCCGGGGTAGCTGCATCAGGTCAAGATAGGCCACATTGGGCCTGGCCAGGAGATTCAGTGCATTGGCCTCTTTGGTGAGGTTGGAGCCTAAAATCCGCTCGGCCTCTTGAGGGTCGATATCAGCCGGTCGTAACCAGATGCCTGCGAGTCGCTGCTGTTCCCGCTCGATCACCTCACGCTTCTGACTGAACTGTTGCCAACGGACGTCATCAACGAGACCAAGCTGTCTACCGGCATCAGTCAGACGAAGATCGGCATTGTCCTCCCGCAGCAGCAGACGGTACTCGGCCCGGCTGGTGAACATACGATAGGGTTCCAGCGTTCCCCGGGTGATCAGATCATCCACCATTACACCCAGATAGGCCTCATCCCGACGAGGTGTCCAGGCCGCTTCCTCCCGTGTGTGCCGCACCGCGTTAAGTCCGGCCAACAGGCCCTGCGCGGCCGCCTCTTCGTATCCGGTTGTACCGTTGATCTGCCCGGCAAAGAAGAGACCCCCGATAAACTTTGTCTCCAATGAGGCCTTGAGGTCACGGGGATCGAAGTAGTCATACTCGATGGCATAACCCGGCCGGGTGATGTGGGCCTGTTCAAAACCCTTCATGGAGTGCACCAGAGCAAACTGGATATCAAAGGGCAGACTGGTGGAGATCCCGTTGGGATAGATCTCATGAGTATCCAGCCCTTCCGGTTCGATGAAGATCTGATGCGAGGCTTTATCCGCAAAACGAACGATCTTGTCTTCGATGGAGGGGCAGTAGCGTGGACCCACACCCTCGATCACCCCGGTATACATGGGCGAGCGGGAGAGGCCACCACGGATGATGTCGTGGGTCTGCTCGTTGGTGTGGGTGATATGGCAACTCACCTGTCGCGGGTGTTGCTCGGGCGACCCCAGGAAGGAGAAGACCGGTGTCGGCTGGTCTCCGGGCTGTGCCTCCAGCTGACTATAGTCGATGGAGCGCCCATCAATACGTGGTGGCGTACCGGTCTTTAGGCGCTCCACCCGAAAAGGCAGTTCACGCAAACGCCGGGAGAGGCTATTGGACGGTGGATCTCCAGCACGTCCCCCCTCGTAGTTGGAGAGACCAATGTGAATACGTCCGCCGAGAAAAGTACCTACAGTGAGCACTACGGCACCAGCACGGAACTTCACCCCCATCTGCGTTGCCACACCAGTAACCCGGTCGTTTTCCACCAGCAGATCGTCGACGGCCTGTTGAAAGAGCTGCAGGTTAGGTTGGTTCTCCAGCGCATGACGAATGGTCGCTTTATAGCGAACCCGGTCCGCCTGCGCTCGGGTTGCGCGAACCGCAGGTCCCTTACGGGAGTTGAGGGTACGAAACTGGATGCCACCCAAATCGGCCGCCTGTGCCATGATACCGCCGAGTGCGTCGATCTCTTTGACCAGATGGCCCTTGCCGATACCGCCAATGGCGGGATTACAGCTCATCTGACCCAGGGTCTCGATATTGTGGCTGAGCAGCAGGGTACGCGCACCCATACGGGCCGCGGCCAGCGCAGCCTCGGTGCCGGCATGGCCGCCACCCACCACGATGATGTCAAAGTTATCGGCGAAAAACATGTTTGTTATAAATTCAGAATTAATGAAGCGGCTAGTTTAGCCGATAAGGACGTTTGCGGTTAGGTTGGGGAAAGCGGTATGAGTTCAGATCTGAATCGAGTCATTGAAACAGCCGGCGAGATCCTGCTCGGCAAGACACAGGTGATCAAGCTGTCGCTGGCCTGCCTGCTGGCGCGGGGACATCTGCTGATCGAGGGTCTGCCCGGTGTGGGCAAGACAACTCTGGCACATCTTTTGGGACTGCACTATCAACGTATTCAATTCACCAGCGATATGCTGCCTTCAGATATCATCGGCGTCTCTGTCTACCAGCAGAAGGATCAACGATTCCAGTTCCATCCCGGGCCAGTGTTTGCGCAGCTGGTACTGGCCGATGAGATCAATCGCGCCACCCCCAAAGCTCAGAGTGCGCTGCTGGAAGCGATGGAGGAGCGACAAGTCACCGCTGATGGTCAGACTCATGGTTCTGCCAGAACCCTTCTTCGTCATCGCCACCCAGAACCCGCTCCATCAGATTGGCACCTTTCCCCTGCCGGAATCCCAGCTCGACCGATTCCTCATGCGTATCCCGATCGGCTATCCCGAGCGGGGTGCTGAAAGAAGGTAATCCCCCCAAAAAATAACGGGGTTCAAAAGTAGAATTTTCCATTTATTATTACGAAAATGAGAATCTACAATGAAGAAGTCCCGCT
>JAHXHT010000027.1 GCA_025656435.1 Candidatus Thiodiazotropha sp. (ex Gloverina cf. vestifex)
GTGCACTACTCCATCATGACTCCCGCAAATGACTCTACGGCGTTTCGGATGCGCTCTCTGTATGCCCTACATCGTTCCCTAACAGTCACAGTTACGACCATACAACCGCGCCTACGCCTATCGGGGACTAATCGCCTCGGCTTTCAGCCTTCCATGGCGATCAGCGGATGAGGAGTAAGAATATGACCCAGAAGATTGCGCTGGTGACTGGTGGTACGGGCGGTATCGGTACTGCCATTTGCCGTGCCTTGGCTGATGATGGCATCAAAGTGGTCGCCGGTTACAATGCCGGTGGTAATCATGACAAGGCCAAGGCTTGGCAGGCAGAGCAAGAAGAAGATGGTTACAAGATGCTGGCCGCCTATGGTGATGTCACAGATGCTGACTCATGCGAGGCATGTGTCAAGAACTTGGAGGAGATTGCCGAGGGTACAGTTGACATATTGATCAACAATGCCGGCATTACACGTGATGGAACATTTCGGAAAATGACTTGGGATCAGTGGGATCAGGTACTGAGTGCCAATCTGGACAGTATGTTCCATATGACCCGCCTGGTGATTAATCCAATGCTCGAAAAAGGTTTCGGGCGCATCGTTAATATCTCATCAGTGAATGCACAGAAGGGCCAATTCGGACAGAGCAACTATTCAGCCGCCAAAGCGGGTATTCACGGATTCACCAAGGCGCTCGCGCAGGAAGTGGCAGCCAAGGGCGTCACAGTCAACACGGTCTCTCCCGGATATGTGCTGACTCCCATGGTCGCCAAAATACCGCAGGAAGTATTAGACAAGATTGTCAAACAGATACCGGTTGGCCGTCTAGGCGCCCCTGAAGAGATCGGCAAAGCCGTTGCCTACCTGTGCAGCGATAACTGTGGTTATGTGACAGGTTCGGATTTCTCAATTAATGGTGGGCAACACATGTCCTGATGCAACGCGGGTTGGCATCTGACAACCAACCCGCTCAACCGCTGTTCCTGTGCGCTGTTCCTACACTTTAAATTGCTTAACCGAGGTTTGTAGTTCCTGTGCAAGCTGGGACACGACAAGTCCCTGCTGCTCGGTTTGCTCCGCCCTGTTCGCCGTCTGCTCTGAAACCTGGCTAATGGTGGTTATCCCCTCATTCACATCAGAGGCTACCTGTCGCTGATCATCCGTAGCACCAGCAATCTTGGTATTGATCTCTGATATGAGGTCGGCAGCATGCGTTATGGATTCCAGAGATACACCTGCCTGCTTCGCCTGCTCTGCAGTCTCGTGACCACGGGTGCGGCCTGAATTCATAGCATCAACCGCCTGCTCTGCACCGGATTGCAGTCTTGTGATAATGACTTGTATCTCTTGCGTCGATTCCTGAGTACGCGTTGCAAGTGTTCTCACTTCGTCAGCAACAACAGCAAACCCTCGGCCCTGCTCCCCGGCCCTAGCTGCTTCAATTGCCGCGTTGAGCGCCAAGAGATTAGTCTGTTCTGCAATACCCTTAATGACATCGAGTACACCACCAATGTCTTCGCTGTCCTTTTGAAAACCGCTGATGATACTGGAAGCGGTATCAATCTCTTCAGCCAGGGAAGTGATACTACTGATGGTCATACGTAGGTCCTTGCTCCCCTTAACAGACTCTTTTTCAGCTGATCCTGTCGCCTGTTCGGCCTCAGCAGCACTCTCGGCAACACTGTCGACAGTGACTGAAAGGTTTTGTATGGCATGTACTATATCTTCCGTCTTGGTTTTTTGATGGAGGACTCCAGAACTCGACTCCTTTGTCATCTCAAGCATTTGAGAAGTCGCATCACTCATCTTGGCAGTTGAATCTTTGACATTCCCCACCAACACCTGCAATTTGTCCATAAACACATTGAACCAATGGGAAAGCTCACCCAATTCATTACTTGCATCTTCATTGAGCCGTTTGGTCAGATCCCCCTCGCCCTCGGCAATATCTTTAATCCGCTCACGCATCAGTGAGATAGGCCGGTTAATGACAAGGTAGGTATTGAACGAGGTAATGAAGACAAAAACAACCGAGACAACAATAATAATCAGTAGCAGCCGCATATCCTCTTCTGCTCTCTGCACTGAGGATGAAGAATCCTCTTCAATAACCTCTGATGCTCCAGCTGCCTTGACCGATTTTTCCTTGAATGTCTCAGCAAACGACTGTAACTCAACCGCCACCTTTGCTTGACGCTCTCCTTCCACTGCCGCCTTTTCGAATTCACTGACGATACTGCGTACGCGAGGCAGGGATTCTTTTCTCAATTGTTCGTAAATGCCTTCAATTTCCAACATCAGCATAGCGGGATCTTCCTCCCCACTTTCAATCAGCGTATTGAGATTTTTTACCATCTTCTCAAATGCTGATTGGATCATACCCATATCAGAGACGTTAGTTTTAAGCATTTTAATGAGCGTATTATTCATATCCTCACTGAGCTTGGAGGCTGAAGATGAGGCAAGCTTGGAGTCCTGCTCAACCCCCTCCACCACAGCACGGATATCTGCGGCCTGTCCTGCTGCCTGTGAAAGGTCATCCGTGGTACGCCCCAATTGATAGAGAGCGAACAGTGTAGCGAATAGCATCAAGGAGATAAAAAATGCCATCCCCATGAATACCAATGTGCGAATCTTAAATCGTTCAAAAAAAATACTGACGATGCGACATACCCGGATGAGACTGACATATTAAGTCACCACTTTTTGAGATAGATACAACTATTGCTCTAGTTGTTCGTACATTTTGACAGCCATATTCATCTCCTTGAGCAGTGGCAGATTGAGTTTTGACATTTGCACGAGGTCATCTTTTGCAACGCCCTCTACATCTACGCTCGACGCTCTCTCAACGATGGGCTGAAAATTCTTCCATAGCTTTGCAACAACACCCAGTTGAGTACGTATAGCCTCATCCTTTGTGCCTGGAAGCTCTAAATCCGCATCACCATCGAGCAGCCCTTTCAGGGTTCGATCAAACAACGAAGCCGTACTGCGAAGATTTGATTTCAAGCGTGTCGCTACCTCGTGAAAGATTTTGGGACATCCGAGTCCCCAAAATCGACTCGCCAACGCAACAGCAGTGGCGCCAAACCATTGGTCAACGTCACCACGACTGGCAATATCTTAGCTGCATTTGCATGTTCACTGTTGGAGAGATCACTGATCATTGCCTCCTCCAGTTCGGATAGGGAGCGACGCTGCTCTGCTGATTCACTCAGGCAGGCACTGGTCACACCACTGATACCCAAGGCAACTGCCGCTCCGGTACAGCCACTGATCATCAACTTGAGATCTCCGGTACCCGAAAACTGAAAACCGGCAATCAGACCCAACATGGTCAAGGCCCCATCAAAGCCATTGACGACAAAATAGCGGCGAGCGATATCATCCGAACCACCGAGGTGAGACCAATATCGCAACCGCTCAATAATCCCCATGCAATACCTCTGCGTATTTTAAAGAAAACAGCACTGCTTAATGCTTATTCGGCTTCTGGCTGCTCACCCAATATCTCCACTTCATCGATACTGTGGAGTGATGCACCGTTATCAGTAATTGCCTGCTGGACACCTTCGAAATCGATATCCTCACCTTCGATGACAACCTGCAGAGTCTCTGTCTTATCATCCATCTCTATCACAGAGAGTTTGACTTTTAGATCGCCTTGCTCGGCCAGCTGACGGGTAAACTCAAGCACGTTGGGTGTGTGTGGTTTAAGAATATCCAACACTAAACGTTTTACGTAGGTCATATAGCTTTCAAGTCTCCTCTTCTCTCATGCATAATTATGGCTGATTTCCAAGCAGGTGATAATTTAGCGAGGTTTGTACACCCCGGGAATCTACAACGTCACCTCACTGCTTCTGCATGGTGGCAACAGACGCGATGTGATGTGCTTAGTGGCTTTTCTTGAGGGTAGTCTTTCATGCACTGTTCTGTCACTTCAGGGCAACGGGGATGAAAGTGACACCCACAAGGCGGCTCTAACGGTGACGGCATATCTCCTTCCAATTGGATAACATGACGCTTTCGATCAGGATCAGCCACCGGCACGGCCGACATCAACGCTCGTGTGTAGGGATGCGCAGGATACTCCAGTACCTCATCGACTCTACCCCGTTCAACAATGCGGCCGAGATACATCACAGCCACTTCATCGGCCAGGTAGGCCACCACTGAGATGTTATGGGTAATAAACAGGTAGGAGAGTTTGAGTGAATGCTGTAACTCTTTCAGCAAGTTGAGAATCTGCGCCTGTATCGAAACATCCAAAGCACTGGTTGGCTCATCGCAGACAATCAACTTGGGTTTCATTGCCAGCGCCCTGGCAATACAAATGCGTTGCCGTTGCCCACCGGAGAACTCGTGCGGGTAACGATTTACCGCATCGTCCGAGAGTCCTACTTGTTCCAGCAGTTCTGTCACACGTTGTTCACGCTGCGCTTTGGAAAAGATATTCTGTGCACGCAAACCCTCTTCCACAATACTTCCCACCCGCAATCGGGGATTCATCGAGGCCATCGGATCCTGGAAAATGATCTGCATCTCCGCACGCTTGTGGCGCAGAGCTTTCCCCTTCAACCGTGTTAACTCTTCGGTTTCAAACAGCACCCGTCCTCTAGTCGGACGAATCAGCTGGAGAATACCTTTACCGGTCGTGGTCTTGCCGCAACCCGACTTTCCCACGATCGCCAGGGTACGTCCCTTTGTCAAAGTTAAGTCAATCCCGTCGACAGCACGGAGATGACCGACCACTTGCCGCAAAACCCCCTTGTATATCGGGAAGTGGACTTCGAGGTCTTCAACAAGTAGCAGTTCTTCATGGGTGGAATTCAGTGAGGAATAGCGAGCCATCTCGGTTTCATTCTGCTTGGAAACAGCTTCGGAATTGTCTCCGTAGAGAAGACACCGCACACCAGATTCACTATCCAGATTCTGCCATTGTGGGATCGCCTGATTGCAGCGACTACCACCCATATTACATCGATCTACGAAACGACAACCGGTAAAAAGGGTATCCAAAGGGGGCACCGCACCCTTGATGACAGCCAGTTTCTCATCACGCCGCTGACTGTCGGGCAGAGATTCCAAGAGCATCCGGCTGTAAGGATGTCTCGGCCCACGAAAGAAGTCTCTGACACTGGCCGTCTCTACAATCTGACCCGCATACATCACTGCAAGACGATCAGCTGTCTCAGCCACCACCCCCAAATCGTGGGTAATGAGCAGGATTGCCATACTCGTCTCACGCTGCAAATCTTTCAGCAATTTGAGCACTTGTGCCTGGATAGTCACATCCAGAGCCGTGGTCGGTTCATCTGCAATCAGTAGCCGGGGCCGTCCCGCAAGCGCCATGGCAATCATGATCCGTTGTTTCATGCCACCGGAAAGTTGATGAGGATAAGCCTTTATGCGTTTTTCCGGATCCGGAATTCCAACAGCCGAAAGTAACGCTACAACCCGCTTTTCCGTTCCCTCCTGCGGCTTGTCATGCAGGCGTACTGCCTCGGCAATCTGCGCCCCGACTCTAAGAACAGGATTAAGAGAGGTCATCGGCTCCTGAAAGATCATGCCCATGCTGCCACCGCGCATTCGGCGCATCTCATGTCCAGGAAGTTTGCAGAGATCCCGCCCTTCGAACTCAATCTTGCCCTGTGCCACCTTACCGCCGGACGGTAGCAATCCCATCAGCGCCAGCGCGGTCATCGATTTACCGCAACCCGACTCTCCCAAAAGTGCGACTGTCTCGCCCTGAACAATATTCAGATCAACGCCATCGACCACACTGAGGGGCTGCCCCGCCCTTTTCAGCTGGATATTGAGTCCCGAAAGCCTGAGTAGTCGATCGTTCAATGGTTTGCTTTTATACCCGCCTGTCCTAGGGCCTGTTAACACTAATCCAATGCACCCTGCTGGGGCTGTTTTTATGCCCAGCAAGGCAGAGTGAGCGTGGTGTAGCCCGACTACATGAGCGAATGATAACGCCGCTGGGCGTAAAAACAGCCCCAGCCCTCCGGGTTGCGCCTGAAAAAGCGCCACTCGGCGTTGCTCGTCGGTCATTTGGAGTGACCAAACCTCTCTCCTCGCGCCTTGATTGGCGCTTTTTCAGGCGCAACAGGGCGCATTGGATTAGTATTAACAGGCCCTAGCAATCAAACCGGCACCCGGGGTACCGCGGCTATCAACTGCTTGGTATAGGCATGTGCCGGTCGGTTCACGATATCCTCTGTCCTGCCCTGCTCTATGATCTGTCCCTGATACATCACCGCTGTCTGATCACTGACATACTCGACGACACCGATGTTATGGGTAATAAAAAGCAGTGTCAGACCACGCTGTCTACGCAGTTCCAGCAGCATGCGAAGAATCTCAGCCTGCACCGAGACATCGAGCGCGCTGGTGATCTCATCACAGACAATAAACGAGGGATCGAGAGAGAGCGCACGGGCAATGCCGATCCTTTGTCGTTGCCCGCCTGAGAACTCATGAGGATAGCGCCAGAGAGTGTCCTCTTCCATCTGCACCTGCTCCAGCAGATCGCGTGCGATTTCCAGTCGTTCTTCCTGGTTCTCACCAATACCATGCACCTTCATGGGCTCGGTAATAATGCCCGCAATGCTCAATCGCGGATTAAGAGAAGAGATCGGGTCCTGAAAAATAATCTGCATGTTGCGGCGAAATTGCCGCAGTTGAGATCGCTTCAGGTTCGTTATGTCGGTACCATCGAAATCGACCTGTCCACCGGTGGGTTCTGTCAGGCGCAAAATGCCACGACCCAGGGTTGTCTTGCCGCTGCCTGACTCACCGACCACGGCCAATATCTGTCCCCGGGTGATATCCAAATCAACGCCGTCTACTGCCCGAACATAGTCCGCTACCCGGTGAAACAGACCTTTGCGCACTGGAAAATGGATCTCCAGCTGTCGTAAACGGATGAGTGGCAACTCTCCCTCAATCACCTCATGCTTCTCGGTGCGAGCCAGATTCTCAGGCAGTGCCGCGATCAGTGCCTGGGTATAGGTATGCCCGGGACGGTGAATGATCTGATCCGTTTCACCAACCTCAACCAGCTTGCCCTGTTGCATAACGCCGACTCGATCCGCTATCTCGGAGACAACGCCGAAGTCATGCGTAATGAAAAGAATCGCCATCCCAGTCCGTTCCTGCAACGCCTTCATCAGACGCAGAATCTCCCGCTGCACCGTCACATCCAGAGCGGTGGTAGGTTCATCGGCGATCAATAGATCCGGCTCACAAGCCATCGCCATGGCGATCATCACCCGCTGGCGCTGACCGCCCGATAACTGGTGCGGATAGGTATGCACCCGGGTCTCCGGGTCCGGCAGCTGCACTTCATGCAGTGACTGGATGACCCGGTCCCAGGCCTCATCCTCACTAAGTTCGGGAAAGTGGAGCTGAACCGCTTCCAGAATCTGCTCACCGATTGTAAAGACTGGATTCAGAGAACTCATCGGTTCCTGGAAAATCATGGCGATGCGGCTGCCACGCACTTGCTGCATCTCAGTCTCTTCCAGATCAGTCAAGTCGACCGGCATCTGACCGTCGATCTGAAAGCGTATCTCACCATCATGCCGATCCAGGTTGGACTGAGGTAATAGCCGCATAATGGAGAGCGCTGTGATCGACTTACCACTGCCGGACTCGCCAACAAGACAAAAGGTCTCACCCCGATCAATCTCAAAACTGACCTTGTCCACCGCCTTGATCGTTCGCGACTGGTGACGAAACCAGGTGTGCAGATTTTTCACTTGCAGCAGCATCAGCCTGATTTACTCAGATAGGGGTCGATGGCATCACGCAGCGATTCACCGATGAGGTTATAGGCAAACACCGTCAGGAAGATAGCACCGCCGGGAAAGGTCGCCATCCACCAATTGAAACTGGAGGACTGTACTGCCTGATTCAACATCTCACCCCAGGAGGGATCATCCACCAGGCCGAGACCGAGAAAGCTGAGGGTTGTCTCGGCAAGGATTGCTGAAGCGACACCGAAACTGGCTGCCACCAATACTGGCCCCATGCCGTTCGGCAGCATATGGCGGAACAGAATTGAGGGTAGAGGCAAACCCGCCGCCTCAGCAGCCTGCACAAAATCCTGTTTGCGCAGACGCAGGAACTCCGCCCGCACATAGCGTGCATAACCAGGCCAGCTGGTGATGCCGATAATCACCATCATGATATAGAGACTGCGCTCGAAGAAGGCGACGAAGGTCAGCAGCAGAAAAAGAGTCGGTACAGCCTCGAAGATCTCCACCAGCCGCATCCCCAGCATATCCACCACGCCGGAGAAGTAACCCATCAACCCGCCGATGATGATACCCAGAATCATCGCAATCCCAGTGGCGACAAAACCAATTCCCAAGGCAATGCGCGAGGCGTGAATCATTCGACTGAGTACATCCGCACCATTCTGCTCGGTACCAAACCAGTGATGGCGCGAATCCTTCGAGAGCGGTGCCTCCAGCCCGGTATCGCCACGCTCCCGCTGATAGTCCTTAGGGGAATAGGGTACCGGTGCATACAGTACCCAATCATATCGGCCCTCGGTCTCCGCCACCCTAAACTGTTCGTAAATCACCAGTTTTGGCGGTGCGACAAACGTATAGGCCAACATGGCTGTCACACCGAGGGCAGATAAGAAGATCAACAATTTACGCAACAAGCCTGTTTGCCAGAACAGCAACGGTAACAGGGTAAGAAAACCGACCAGAAAGAGCACGTCGACCGGCTGCAGATAGTCCAGCACCGGACTAGACATCACACCTCCCTGGCTCGACAGCAAAGGAAAACTGCTTGCCAGGAAAGGCGCGAACACACCCATAACCACGAGTATTGCCACCCAGAGAAGTCCCAGTCTCGCCCCCCAACGAAGAAAGGTCTGACGCAGAATCCTGCGCCAGTAACTCTGACGTTGTGGGCGGCTCTCATTCATAACTCACCCTTGAATCGGCCAGAGCATAGAAGATATCAGCCAGCAGATAACCCAACAGAGTCAGCAGTCCACCGATCAGGGTAATCGACAAGACCAACTCACGATCTCGTGTCTGTACCGCCTCTACCGCCAGCTTGCCCATGCCCTCGATACTAAAAATACTCTCAACGATCACCGAACCTGCGAGCAGACTCGGCAGCAGACTCGCCGCTACCGTAATCAAAGGAAGCAAACTGTTGCGAAAAACATGTTTCCAGAGTACCGCTGACTCAGCGAGCCCTTTGGCCCTGGCCGTGCGGGCATAATCAGACAACAGATTCTCCAATACGGAAGTACGGGTCAGCTTGGCGAGACCGGCGAAGCCACCATAGGAGAGACAAGCCACCGGCAGCACCAAATGCCACAGACGGTCGAATAAAAACCCCTTGAGCCAGCTACCCTGCATCCCATGTATCGATAGCAGCGATCCGATCAACAAACCCGTGACAAGAAAGCCAAGCTGACGCAACAACCTGTACTCAGTGCCGGCCAGCCAGGCAGCCAGGAGTGCAAATATTGTCGGCGTGAGAATCCATAACGCCAGGGAGCGTCCTGACTCGGGCATCTGCTGAATCATCGCCAGCCCCAGCCCGAACCAACAAAACCCTAAAAAAAGCATACGGAGTCTTTTCCCTGCACTGTTCGCCACCACAAGAAATAGCGACATGGCTACGATCACAGCGATAAATAACAGTGCCACATCCCACAGGCTGGACCAGTGGGGCATGAACACCTGATCCGCAACCACTCGATCGCTTAACCCAGCGGTAGGAAACCAGTGCCAATACTGCTCGTTGGCAAAGAAACCGATCAACAATACACCTGCCAGCATGGTAGGCACCGACCAAAGGCCAAGCATGATCATGCCGCTACTGACATCAAATGAACGCCCCCGCTCAACCGCTGCACGGACGCCCACTAACAAGGCCAACAGATAGACAACAGGGATACTCAGCACATTCAACAGAATGGTGATCGGCACTCTTTCGGCAAGTAGATCGGTGACAGGACGGCCGTATCGAAAACTTTTTCCCAGATCGGGGCCTTTGGTGAAGGAAAACCCACTCAACTGATTCTCTTCGTCGAATGTAAAACCAATCGGAGAAGCATTATTCAACCAGCGTAGATATTGCAAATAGGGAGGATCGTCCAAACCATAAAGGCGATTGTAATAAGCTTCGATCTCCTTTTTCGCCTCCGGATCAAGATTCTGTCCTTCCACCAAACTCTGGGAACTGATCCCGCCCGGTGATGAGGCCATCACCACAAACACGACCAGTGTGATGCCTAACAGAGTCGGCAGCATCAACAACAGGCGTCGTAGCAGATAAGTCAGCATGGATGCTTACTGGCTGTAGCGCTGCTCATTGGCCGGCACATAGTTCTCCATCGGCACAGCACCCAGATTCAGACCGACCTTGGTATTGAGCAGATTGTGGATGCGACGATCGATGAATACCAGGCTTTTGCTGCGTTTAAGAAAAGTATAGGGCTGATCATTGAAAAGCTGATCCTCAGCTTTTTGCCAAAGCGGCATGCGTGCTTCCTCATCCACAGTAGCACGGGCCTTTTCAATTAAGCCATCCAACTTGGGATTGCTGTAGTTGATGAAATTATTCCCTCCACCCTCGATCTGACTGGTGTGAAACATTTGATAGAGATCGGTCTCCAGGCCACTGCTCCAGCCCAGGGTAATGGCATCAAAATCCCGTTTTTTCATCAGGTCGAGCATCACTGACCATTCAGTGGGTTTCGGCTGCAGCAGCACCCCAGCGCGGGCCAACATATCCTTCAGAAAAAGCACCATCCGTGCGGTATCCTCGTTACCTTGAAAATAGACCAGCCCGAATTCAAAGGGAGTGCCACTACTATCCTCCAGAATGCCATCCCCATCCCTGTCTTCATAGCCTGCCTGCTTCAACAGTTCGATACCTTTCGAGAGAGAGTAGTCCCGTGATGACAGAGCAGGGTCATGTTGTTTACTGCTCGCATTGAAAGGACTGATCGCCACTTCTGCATAGCCGAGATAGATCTCATCGACGATGCGTTGGCGATCGATCAGATAGGTCATCGCCTGTCTCACCTCGCGTTCTGAGAATCGAGTGGGTTTGTCGTTACGCAGCTGGTTCCACCCGATGTAGGAATACCCTGCCACGGGACTCATGTACTCCCAGTGTTCAGCCTTTTTACTCAGACCCTCATCGTCAACCAACTGTTTGTACTCCCGAGGCCGTGATGAGTAAGTATCGATCTCACCGTTACGAAAGGTGGTCAGGCGTGCACTGTCGTTTTCGATCACCCGCCAGATGAGCCGCTCATAGGGGGGTTGTATCGGCCCCCAATAGCGGGGATTACGGCGCAATTCCACCCCACCCTTATCGGGTGACCAATTCTTTGGATCTTCAAGCCGGTAGGGACCGGAACCCAATAACAATCCCTTCGACTGGTTGAAGGTATTAGGCTGATCCAGATAGGGTTCGTAGAAGTGCTTCGGCATGATCTCCATACCGCCTGCCAAAGAGAGTGCATTGAAATAGGGTTCGGCAAACTGAAACTTGACGGTGAGTGGATCCAACGCCTCAACCGATTTAATCTTGGCGTAGTAGGCTCGCTCCCTAGGCGCCTGGATCGCCTCGGTCATGATGAACTTGAAGGTGAACGCTACATCCTCAGCCGTCAAAGGAACACCGTCAGAAAATTGCAGTCCCTCACGGAGTTTAAAGACAAAGGTCAAGCCGTCCTCGCTGACGGTCCAGTCGCTAGCCAGTAACCCCTCCCATTCCAGGGTGTCAGGATTACGCGTTAGAAGCGTCTCGAGAATATAACTCTGTACTTGTGAAGAATAGATATCCTGCGAGATGAATGGAGTCAGCGATTTCAGATTGACGCCGAATGCCTGCACCATCCAGTCGCCAGATGAGTAGTCGGGTTGCTGTGTCGCCTGATAGGCTCGCTGAAAAGCGGGGGGAACCACATCCGTCTGCTCGTTACCCGCAGCACCAGTTAGGCTCACACCCTGTTCGATACGGGTATCCAGATTCCTCACCTGCACACCGATATCACGAAGGTCACTGGCCTGCTCTCGCATGAGTTGTTCCATTCGCCCCATCTTCTCCCACTGGCGATCGATCATGTACATGGTCAGAACGACGGCAAGGAGCACCACTCCAAGACCGCCAAAGTAGAGAATGTCCCGACCATTGAGTCGCCGCTGCATGAGATACCTCCCTTGTTCCAGGGTTGTTATAGGTTTTGCTTGGGACCTGTTAACAGGTCCTAAGAGTCTATTACGCTTTCAAAGCACTTAAAAGGCGCCTGACCATGAGGAAAGGAACAAACCCGCACTTTTCGCAGATAAGAAATTCCGGTACCTTTGTGCGTTGTTATTTCATGCCGATAAAGGCAGTGTGGTGCTGATTTCCACATTCCATTCGATCACTCCATTAAGGAACCGTTCCATGGGTTTTCTACAAGACAAACGTATTCTCATCGTTGGCATTGCCAGCAACCGCTCCATTGCCTGGGGCGTCGCCGAAGCCATGCATCGCGAAGGCGCTGAACTGGCCCTCACCTACCAGACCGAGAAACTCAAGAAGCGGGTTGATGCTGCCGCTGAGAAATTCGACGCCAAAATCGTCCTGCCTCTGGATGTGAGCAACGATGAGCAGATTGCGGAATTGTTCGGGACGCTTGAAAAGGAGTGGGGTCACCTTGACGGCATTGTCCATTCCGTCGGTTTTGCGCCCCGGGATCATCTCGATGGAAGTTATCTCGACAATCTCACTCGTGACGGCTTTGCCCTCGCCCACGACATCAGCGCCTACAGTTTTGCCGCACTGGCCAAGGCAGGACGCCCACTGATGCAGGGCCGAAATGCAGCTCTCATTACCATGAGCTATCTGGGCGCCGTAAGGACCGTACCCAATTACAATGTCATGGGGGTGGCCAAGGCGAGCCTGGAGGCCAATGTTCGCTATATCGCAGACTCACTGGGGCCTGAAGGCATCCGTGTGAACGGCATCTCTGCCGGACCGATTCGTACGCTGGCCGCATCTGGTATCAAGGATTTCAAGAGTATGTTGGATGAGGCGGAACAGAAGAACCCGATGCGACGCAATGTGACGATACAGGAAGTCGGTAATACTGCAGCCTTTCTCTGTTCAGATCTTGCCTCAGGCATCACCGGTGACATCGTCTATGTCGATTCCGGGTATCACATTGTTGGAATGGTGTAGGCGAAAGAGCTGTCTATCCGCAAAGGAATGAGAATCAATGCAAATAGTCGTTGTTGTCACATAGCCTTGTAGCGAATATACCTACTCGGTTTCTAAGGTGCGGGTTTACCGCACCTTAGAAACTGTAATGACTCACTGCGCTGTCGTTGCTGAGGAGGCGTCTCTCCTTTGACGACGAGCACAACCAATCCCCCACAAACATCACCTTGTTCCCTCTAAATACCGGCAATATCTAAGCTGGTGTCAAATCGGGGCTATTCGCTCGCCTGTCTAAGCAGGATCTCGATGTCTGCCCGGGATTCCAGATCAGTAAGCAGCTCCTCATAGAGACCGCGCTGCAACCCTCTGCGAAGGCTCTGCGCCTGAAGGTCCACACCCTTGTCATCTACCTCTCCCTCATTGACAGCGTGCAGGCCGTAAACAGCATGATCACCATTGGCCAATCTGACAACGCCCGGTTTGATCTCTCCCTCGCCCGGTTTTTCACTGCTAAAAACCGCTCCGTTTAGTTCAAAGGGTACGGATCGGTCGTTGCGGCCTATCGTCACGGAGCCAGTCACTTCATGGGCGCCAGCCACTTGCTGAAGGGAGGCACCGGCAAGCATCTCAGCTTTACGCTTCTCAGCTTCGGCCTCTGCTTGAGATTCAGCATTTTGTTGGCGCAAAATCTCTACGATGCGATCCCTGACCTCACCCAACGGTTGTGTCGAGGCTTCCTCATGCTCAACGACTCTCAGTACAAGGGAACTCTCGCCATCAATCTCAATCAACTCGCTGTTATTGCCTTCTTGCAGCACATCCTCATTGAAAGCACCGGCAAGCACCTTTGGCGTTGCTATCACACCATCAGCCTTATCCCGTGTGACCCAATCAGTGTGCTCAATGGTCAATCCCAGGGTATCGGCTGCGGGTTCCAGACTGGTAGGATCTTCATAGCTCAGGTCAGCCAGTTGTTGAGCCATTTCGAAATAGAGACGCTCACCTTCTGCCTTTCGATACTCCCGTTCGGCCTCAATTTTTGCATCCTCAAACGGTTTGACATCACCCGCTTTAATCTCGGCAACCTTGATGAGATGAAAGCCAAAACTGCTGCGTACCGGTTCGCTGACCTGATCCTTTTGAAGCGAGAATGCCGCTGCCTCAAATGCAGGATCCATCACACCCTTACCAAAGAACCCCAGATCTCCCCCCTCTGCGGCGGAACCTGGATCCTGGGAGTGAGTCATTGCCAGCTCGGCAAAATCCTCACCCTGCGCAATGCGTTCGTCCAACGCCTCGATTTTTTGTTTTGCTTCTGCGACAGCAGACGCTTCCGCATCTTTCTGCGCCAGTATCAGGATATGACTGGCCCTTCGTTGTTCAGGCAAACCGAATTTTTCCTGATTGTCTTCATAGTAAGTCCGCAACATCTCATCATCGACATCGACCGTAGCGCCAGCACGCTTCACATCGAGAAAGAGGTAATCCAGCTTGACCCGCTCAGGGACTATAAACGCTGTCTCATTGGCTTCGTAATAAGTCGAGATCTGTTCATCTGAAATACCGCCGTCGAGTAAATATTCATCAGCAGGCACCACGAAATAGGAAATCTCTCTTTGCTGGTTCATCAGGCGCAGCGATGCCGCTTTCTCATACTCGGTGACAAAGGTACCTGCTTCGACTGCCTGAGCGAGTTGCTGAGATAACAGAAGTCGCCTTACACCTTCCATAAAACCCGCTGGAGTCAATCCTTGTAGACGCACGGCTCGTTCAAAGGTCTGTTGATCAAATTTTCCTTCTTTCTGAAAGGCTTCCATACCAAGCAAAGCCGCCTGAACAGTTGCATCACTCACCCGCAATCCCATGTCGTGGGAGACCTGCTGAATCAACTCGTCGCGCACCATACGGTCCAGCACCTCGGTACGCACACGGTTGTCGTCGAACAGTTCGGGGCGATAGGCTGCACCCAATTGTTCACGCAACTGCTGGCGAAAACGTTGGAATTGGGTATCCAGCGCACGTTCGGTGATCTCATTCCCGTTAACCGTGGCTGCTACAGGCTCTGATTCTACGCCCATGTATTCCTGTATACCCCAGAGGGCAAAAGGCACACTGATCAGGATCACGATACCGTAAGCAATCCAACCTTGGGCCTTGTCTCTGATATTCTGAAGCATGATGATCGACTCGTAATTATTTTCTGTCTTACAAACAAAAACGGGGTATCTGTGACGATACCCCGTTTCAGCTTTCGAGTTGGCGGAGCGGACGTCCGTCGAACTCGAAATAAGGGTATTGATAACGCAAATCATTCAGATTTTGTTTTTTGTTCTGGCTTTCATTGGGTT
>JAHXHT010000028.1 GCA_025656435.1 Candidatus Thiodiazotropha sp. (ex Gloverina cf. vestifex)
AATGCACTGTTTTTCTTCGCTCATGGCAGTTTTGAAGCAAGCGAGAGGAAACGTTCGCTGACAAACGATTCGTTCAGAGCTTCCCTAACCACATCATAGACACACATTCATTACGTAGAGTCTTCGTAAACCCTTTCCATGGAGTGAAACAGTGAAACGTGTATTGAGTAAAAAACTGTGGGTCATCGGCCTCCTGATGGTGCTGCTGATGATTCCATTGACCCTGATCGACCAAGTAGTCTATGAACGTAGTAGTTATCGTAACGAAGCAAGAGAAAGCATTGCGCAGAGCTGGACTGCGGAGCAACAGTTAGTCGGTCCTCTGCTGGTGATTCCCTATAAGGCGCACTTCAAGCAGAAGGTCTGGAACACCAATAAACAGGGCTATCGCCTGGAAGATCGCTTCCATGAAAAAAAGCTCTACCTGACACCAGAACAGTTGACGATTACTGGCGATATCACCACCGATAGCCGCAAGCGTGGCATCTATTCAGTACCTGTCTACAACAGTAGACTCGCAGCCTCCGGCAGTTTCGATATGCACCAGCTGGTATTGTTCGAAAAATCATCAGAACATCGTATTGAATGGCTGCCTGGCTATCTTGCCGTGATGGTGAGGGATGTGCGTGGGGTCGAAGAGCAACCGCTGCTGCAATGGCAGGGGCGGGAATATGAATTTCTCTCCGACACCCAGGTGGAGGGCATGCGCAACGGTATGCATGCACCGCTGGGGAAGGTACATGAAACCAAGGAGCCGGTGGCATTCAGTTTCGATCTTCAGTTACACGGTATGGAGCAACTGCAGTTCTCCCCGGTGGGCAAGAATACCAGTGTGGCGTTAAAGGCAGACTGGCCCGATCCCAGCTTCATCGGCCGCTATCTTCCTACGGAAAGATCTATCGACGATGCAGGCTTCACTGCCAGCTGGCAGATATCCTCCTTCTCCAGCGGCATGCCTCAACTCATCAGTGAATGCCAGGTAGGAAACTGCAACGCACTGGTCAGCGATGTCTTCGGTGTAAAACTGTTCAACTCGGTCGATATCTATCAGCTGAGTGAGCGCTCGGTAAAGTACGCCCTGCTATTCATTGGATTGACCTTCGTCTGCTTCTTCCTGTTCGAGATCATGAGGGGTTTGCGACTCCACCCCATGCAGTACCTGCTTGTCGGCCTGGGACTCAGCATCTTCTACCTGCTGCTGATCTCACTATCAGAACACATGGCCTTCGCCACGGCCTATCTGACCGCTACCCTTGCCTCCACCTTGCTCATCGGTTACTACATCAGTCATGTGATCCACTCCTTCAAGCTGGGTGGGTCGATCACTCTCGGCCTGCTGCTGCTGTATGCCATGCTCTATGGCATCCTGCATTCGGAAGACAATGCCCTCCTGATGGGTTCACTGCTGATCTTCAGCATACTCGGCCTGGTCATGATTGCGACAAGACGCATCGATTGGTACGTCAACCGCTCAGACTGATATTCAAATAGAGGCGGCTTCCCAAACCCGATAAGTAGCAAGTAGGACCCTCTCCACCCGGGAGGGGGTTCCATCTCAGAATCATGCTCTATCCGGTACATGAACATGCCGCATCTTGAGGATTGGCTACAGCTCTTCCTCTCCCACTTTGTTCCGAGCAAATCGGTACAACTCCGTCTATGATATCGGAAGTGATTTGCCTCTCATGATGAGTGACATGGCACAAGCCCAGTTTATGACTAAGGGCATCTCGACATTCACAGATGTCATCAACAGATTGCGAAGCAGGCCGAAGAGATGCCACAAAAAATGTTGCACAATCAAAGATCCGGCCGGGTAAGTCGATTGGCTTGATTGACAACCGCCTCGATCGGTGGCGTCATTAGGACGTCATAAAGCTATGTTCTGATAGAGAGTAGCCGGCAGCAGGATAAAGACCGGTTCCCGATTCTAATAATAAAGGTTGATAATCGAAGGATGAATACCCCAACAAATGAAGCGACAGATGGGACACTCGCCCATGGCGTCTTTCTTTTTCTTCTGCTGTTCACACTCTGGTTATTACTCACCGGCAGCCTCGACCCAGCCGAGTTGATCGCCGGTGCCATGGTGGCGCTTGCGGTGACCTTGATCAGCCGTCCCCATCTCAATATCTTCACCGGCCTTCGCTTGACCCCGAGTGCCATCCTGCCCTTCCTCTCTTATCTGGGGCTCTTCCTGGTCGAGCTGATCCGTGCCAATCTGGACATGGCGAGAAGAGTACTGACCCCCTCTCTGCCGCTGCAACCGGCATTGGTTGAGGTGAAGACAGAACTGCAGTCTCCTCTGGGGCGACTCATCCTGGCCAACAGCATCACACTGACCCCAGGCACGCTGACCGTGGATGTCCTAGAGGATCGACTGGTTATCCACTGGGTCGAGGTCCCGCCAGGCCTCACTATCGAGGATGCCACCCGAAGCATCACCGGCAAGTTCGAACGACACCTCAAAGGCTTCGTTAAATGACACTGACTTTAGTGGAAATCATCGCCCTGTCGATACTGGGAATTGCTGTACTGTTGAGTCTACTCCGGCTCCTATTGGGCCCGGCGGCACCCGACCGAGTGGTGGCGGCCGACACTCTCTCTGTGATTACCACTTCCGGCCTGGTTGTACTTGCCGCATTGCTCGGCAGCCCGCTTTATCTGGATGTCGCCCTGATCTACGGCACTCTGTCTTTTGTCGGCGTGGTGGCCATCGCACGGGCCATTGAGGGGAACGGATCATGAGATTGCTCGCTGATATCGTTTTACTGGTGGGGGCTGTATTTACCCTGCTCGGCGCTCTGGGGCTCCTGCGCATGCCCGACGTCTACAACCGGATCCAGGCAGGTACCAAGGCCGTCACGCTTGGCGCACTCTCACTCATACTCGGCATCGGGCTGCTCTATCCTCAATGGTGGTCAAAACTCTTGGTCATTGCATTGCTGATTCTTGTCACCAACCCGCTGGGATCTTCCACCATCGCAAGGGCACTGCTGATAGCTGGCGTCAAACCCTGGACAAAAACACCAACAACGGCAGTAAAGGAGCGTGAGTCATGACTGAGATTGAGCTCTGGATCGTCATGCTTTTGGCGCTGATGGTCTTGAGTGCTGCCGTGATGGTTCTGCTGGTCAAGAATCATGTCGCAGCCGTCGCTGCAGCCTCGGTAGTCCCCTTGGGACTGGCCCTGCTCTTCGTTTTGATGCGGGCGCCGGATGTGGCCATGACTGAAGCTGCCGTCGGTGCAGGTTTAAGTAGCCTGATCCTGGCACTGGCACTGCGCCGCCTTGGACTCTGGCAAATTGATGGGGTGAAAACTCGGACAAACCTCATCAAGACCCAAAGTGAGGGGCATCGGAATGCGTAATCTCACCGGCCTGCTCTTTGCCGGAGGCCTCGGCTTCATGTTGCTCGCCATAGCCAGCGGTCTCGATTTCGGCGCACCCCCCATGCTGGTAGGAGGCGCCATCCAAGCCGCTGCCCCCCAAGAGACGGGAGCGACTAACATCGTCACCTCTGTTGTGCTGGGTTATCGCGGTATCGATACGCTGGGGGAGCTCTCCATCCTCTTCGCCGCTGCAGCCTCGGCTGGACTGGTACTCGGCCGTCGCCATACCACAGCCGGCACCCTGACCGAGGGTGGTTTTGTACTTAAGCATGGCGGGGCAATGCTATTTCCCCTGCTGCTGACAATCGGTTTCTACATCATCTTTCACGGCCACTTGACCCCCGGTGGCGGTTTCCAGGGTGGTGTAATCCTGGCTGCCGCTTTCTTCCTGCCCCTGCTGGCACGCCCCGGCGCCCGCCTGCATCATGGCATGTTGAGCGTCATCGAGGGTTTCGCAGGGTCAAGCTTCATTCTTATCGGCTTGGCGGCACTGTCTGAGGGTGAGGCCTTTCTCCAACCCATGTTGGTCCAGGACGCCCTGGGACAACTGGTTTCCGCTGGCACGCTGCCGTTACTTTATCTGGCAGTTGGGCTCAAAGTCGGCGCTGAACTGGCCGGGCTTCTCTCGCACCTGGCACAGACGGAGTCGGAAGTATGATGCCCGATATAAGCCTGGAATTGATCCTTTATACCACTGCTTTGGGGCTGATTTCTATTGGTCTGGCCGGCGTCGTACTGTCACGACACCTGTTCCGCATGGTGCTGGCCCTGGGGATTGCCGAGGCCGGTGCAAATCTGATGCTGGTACTCGCCGGATATCGCTGGGACGCAGTGGCCCCCATACTCACCACCCTCGGAGAACATCCACCGATGGTGGATCCTGTACCCCAAGCCATGGTGCTCACCGCCATCGTCATCGGCGTCGGCATTCAGGCGCTTGCGGTCAGTATTCTGATACGCATCCGCCAACGCTACGGCACCCTGGATCGGAGCCAGGTGGTAGAGCGAATGGATGCCGAGATCGCCGACACTGCGAGTATACCCCGTGATGTCAGCCAGGAGTCACCGCTTGGAGAGCGTCCACTGCCATCTATACCCGATAGCACGGTGGAAATCCGCGGGGGACATTCATGAGCGATCTTATTGTACTGCCGCTAGTCCTGCCGCTATTCGGTGCTTTTCTGCTACCGATCGTGATGCGTACCTCGATCAGTATCGGAGCCTGGATCGGACCCGCCATTCTCGCCTACGGTTGCTGGATTCTGGGTGATCAATGGATAAGCGGAACCACACTGCCCTTCTCGCTAGCCATCGGGGGTTTTGCACCACCCATGGGCATCAATCTCTACATCGATTCCCTGGCGCTGTTGTTTGCCTTTGCCGTGCAACTGCTCGGCCTGCTTTTCTGGCCTTTTAAAATTGATCAGGAGACAGCAAGACGCCAGGCGCTGATGCTTCTTCTGGTGGCAGCATCCACTGGCTTGGCGCTTTCCGGTGATCTTTTCAACCTCTATGTTTTCTACGAGCTGGTAGCCGTGGCGACCTTCGGATTGATAGCCGCATCGGGAGGCAGTGCAGCCTATGCATCGGCCATCCGCTACCTGATTCTCAGCGGCATCGGTTCTGTGTTGACCCTGTTGGGTATCGCCCTTATCTATAGCCAGACCGGCACGCTGAATCTGGCTCACCTTGCACAGCTTGCCCCGGAACAGCTGAACAATAAGCTGGGACTGACTGCATTTCTCACCATTCTGATCGGCGTCGGCGTCAAGGCCGAACTCTTCCCGGTCAATACCTGGGTGCCCGAAGTCTATGCAACGGCAACCAGTCGGGTCTCCGCTTTTCTCGCCGGGCTGGTCTCCAAGTTGGCGCTGTTGATTATCCTGCGTCTGCTGGTACTCATATTCCATCAGCCGGAGGCCATACAGGTTATGTTGGTACTCGGCATTCTGGGGGTCATCAGCGGTGAACTTGCTGCCTGGCGCGCCAAAGACATGCGCCGCATGCTGGCGTTTTCATCCATCGGGCAGCTGGGTATGATTTTCATCGCCCTGGCGATTCCCGAGCAGGGTGGACTTTTGGCGGTTCTGGCACTCACCTTTCACCACCTGCTGATTAAATCGGGCCTTTTCATGTTGGCTGATGGTTGGGGTGGCGCGATAGAAAAACTCCGTGGTGCGGCTAAGCGTTCACCCCTGGCCGCTGCGATTTTCGTCCTTTTCTCCCTGTCATTGATCGGCATGCCGCCATTACCGGGGTTCTGGGCTAAATTCACGTTAATCACCCAGTTGGCGGCACAGACTTCCCCCCTATACCTGATCGGCCTCACGGTCTTTTTACTGGCCACGGTGATCGAGGCCGCTTACCTGCTTCGTCTTGCTGCCTTGCTCTACGGACCGGCAGCGAAGGACACGCCGATTGACACCTTGGCCAAACCAGCAGGGCTCTCCCTGGCAACGGCTTCTCTGTTCGGGATCGGACTACTGGCAGCTGCACTGTTCATTGCACCGGTTGGAGACTTGTTGAATCACGTTGCCGGGCAGGCAGCTAATACGGACCTCTATATCAATACCGTCCTTGCCGGAACCGGAGGCAGTCAATGACGCTGACCCTTTTGGACGAGCTGTTACTTTTTTCCGGCGTCACCGTACTGGTAGCCATGCTGCTTGGCCGACGGCTGCCTGCCGGTTGGATGGTCACGATTCTCTACGGCATCCAACTGCTTGCTCTCATGAAAATGGCGCCCCTCGGATATGGAGGCGAACCAATCTCCTCAGCCCTCACTTTTGAAGTGATGGGTCAGACCCTATCCTGGCGGTTCGATGCACTGAGTTGGTACTTTGCCCTCATCACCCTCGGCTCAGCCCTGCTCAGCAGCTGGTACGCTTGCGGAGAATGGGAGCAACGTTTCCGTCAGTCCGGTGGAAATCTTTGGCTGTTTCATCTCGCCATGACACTCAATGTCTTCAGCATGCTCATCCTGCTTGCCAGCGGTGATCTGCTATCGCTCTTCATCGGCTGGGAACTGGTGAGCTGGGCCGGCTTTCTGCTTATGGCCATGGCCGGTGGTGTCGCCACCAAGGCGGCCATGCGCTATATCACTTACGCCATGGCCGGTGCGATGGCAATCTTTGGTGGTATTGCCTTGGTCTATGTCTCTGCAGGCTCCCTGCAGTATGAAGCGATCCTGACTGCCGCCAGTCAAATGAGCACTGCCCATCTCTGGATGCTGGTGATCCTGTTCGGTGCCGGCTTCGGCATTAAGATGGGGCTGATGCCTTTCCATCTCTGGCAGGCGCCCGCCTATGCGGAAACCCCGGGCCCCGGTAGCGCCTTTCTCGGGGCCATTTCATCGCGTATGGGACTCTTTGCCATACTACTGGTTTTGGTGAAGCTGTTCGGCATCGTTAATATCGACAGCCTGAAAATCCCCTTCACACTGATCGACGCACGCGACCTGCTGGCATGGATTGCCGTATTCACCATTATCTTTCCAACTTTTACCGCCATGAAGCAGAATGATGCCCGTCAGCTGCTTGCCTGGCACGGCATCGGCCAGGGTGGCTACATGCTACTTGGCCTGGTAGTGGCAGATGCTATGGGCGCTGCGGGTGGACTGCTGCATGTATTCAACCACGCCACCTATCAGGCGGCCCTTTTCATGGCGGTCACTGCTGTGATCCACAGAACCGGCACGGCGGATCTCAATAAGCTGGGTGGACTCGTAGTACGTATGCCACTCACCTTCATGGTGCTATTGGTTGGCATCATTGGTCTAGCCGGCTTGCCGCCGATGAACGGATTCGTTTCCAAATGGCTGGTCTACCGTTCACTGCTCAACGAGGGTATGCCGCTGCTCTTCGTGGCGGCGGTGATCGGCACACTGGGTACTATCCTGTCCGTCTATAAGCTGATCCACAATATCTTCCTGGGTCAGTTGCGCATCGAGCACGATAACGTAAAGGAAGCACCCTGGAGCATGATGATTCCCATGCTGATTCTCGCTGCCATTATTTTCATCACCGGCCTGCTGCCAGGCATTCCCCTTGCGTGGGTGGCCTCAGTGCAACAGGCAGTCGGTCTGCCGGTGTCTGACTACACCCTGGGTGGTGTTGAATCTGCCAGCGGTTCCCTCGATATGATCTGGGTGATCGGCGTGCTCTTTGCCGGTTTTGGTATTGGCGCCCTGATCTTCTACTTCGCCGGCGGTCGCAGCAAACGGGTACACCAGCTCGACAACTACGCAGGCGGCCACTTTCTCACCGCCGATGTCCGTTACCAGTACAGTGATAATTTCTATGCCGGTCTGATGCATCTCATCGGCGGATGGTATCGGGGCAGTTTTCTCTGGCTCGAACAAAGCGTCAAATCACTGGTCGAATTCCTCTCCCTTGGTATGCAGGGCCTCTATCGTCGTGCCAATGCGGAATTCTATCTCTTGAGTACAGCACTCTTCGTCATAGCCTGGGTGGTGATCTGATGGCCCCGATGGAACTGATTATCGAACTGCTCCTGATGCCACTGGTCGCCTTCGTGGTCGGCATGATGATGGTATTGATGATGCGGCGTATTGCAGCGAAATTACAGCGCCGTATAGGCCCACCCTTCTTTCAACCTCTCTACGATATTGTCAAGCTACACAGTAAGCAGACACAGATATCACACGGCCTGATTCATGACATTGGTATTGTCATGGCAATGGGGGGTTACATCGCTGCGGAGACACTGTTACCCGTACCGGGCATGACCGGCATTGCTGAAAAAGGCGGCATCATCACCCTGCTCTATCTGATGATGATTCCCTCATTGGGTCTCGCGCTGGGTGTCGGTCAGTGCGCCAATCCCAATGGATCAATTGGCATCGCCAGAGCCCTGACCGCCATGTTGGCTTATGACATTCCGCTGGTTATTGTCATCTTCGGCGTGGCTTATGCCGCAGGCACTACCAACTTGGTCGATATCATTGCTGTACAGCAGGCCGGTGGCTTCGAGACCTGGGGCGCAGTACAGATGCCGGTACTCGCCATCGCCGGTCTCATCGCCATGCACGCCTCATTGGGTAAGCAGCCATTTGAAATCTATATCGCACCGGCGGAGATCGCCACCGGCCCAATGGTTGAGATGAGCGGAAAATATCTGGGCGGCCTTTTTGTGATGCAGTGTTTTCAGCTCTATACCACATCGGTGCTCTATGTGAGCCTGTTTCTGGGTGGCGGTACTACCTGGTTCGATTTTCTGCTGAAAAGTTTTCTGGTCCTCGCCATTCCGGTCAGTATTGCCTATCTCTTTCCCCGCTATCGCACGGAAGACCTACTGCGTTTGATGTGGAAATGGCCGGTGATGTTGGGACTGATTGGCGTGGCATTTGTTCTTTAGCGTTTCAAAATGCGTAGGTTGGGGTGAGGAGCGAATCCCAACGTTGGTCGTTGAAAAACCATGGTTGTTGGGGTTCGCAAGCTCACCCCAACCTACACTCTGCGAATAGGGTGATTAAGATGAGTTCGATTAAACAGATTCCAGTCATCACGGAGAGGAAGGGTAATCCACTGGCCCGTGTATTTGACGAGTTTGTGCGATTCTGCCGCTCCCGTTCCCTGTTTATTCTCCACTACTGTACGGGGTGTGGCGCCATCGAGCTGCCACCGGCAATGACCTCACGCTTCGACATGGAACGCCTGGGCATTCAACCTATGGTTTCCCCTCGCCAGGCAGATATTCTGCTCATCACCGGGTATGTCTCCATTAAAACCCTGAAGCGGGTAATTCTTACCTATGAACAGATGGGTTCACCCAAATATGTCATCGGTATCTGTTCCTGCACTGTCAACGGCGGCATGTATTGGCAAAGCTATGCGACAGCGAAAAAGCTGGATGAATACATGCCGGTGGATCTCTACATCGCCGGTTGCATGCCACGCCCCGAGGCGGTCCTCGCGGGCCTACAAAAACTGATGGACCGCATTCACTCAGGGGAAGCCAATAGCTGGGAAGACTACTTCCGCAACTATGACTACTACCTGGGTAACCAACAAAAGTTATTTGGTGAAAACTGGCAGACCCCCACCGACATAATCACCGAAGCGAAACACTATGACCTGATTGATGAAGGCACCTTTGGCAAACATACCCAGTTACTGGAACAACATCAGAAGCCACTGGAGGCCCTGGATATGCGGTTGGGCCACGACTTGAAGGAACCCACAGAATGAGTCAGGAACTCACACACTGGCTGGATGACCTGTTGGAAGAGATTGAAGGCATCAAGGTACGCCGAAAAAGCGGCCGACGCGTGAGAGCGGATGTCCCGGCAGATACACTGCCCGCCTTGCTGGAACTGCTGCAGGGTCGCGCCGGATATATCCACCTGTCCGCCATTAGCTGCGTCGATTGGATCGAGGAGGATGAGTTCGAGTTGGTCTATCACGTCTGGTCTTACGAAAGTCACTCACTGGTCTCCGCACATATTCGCATTGCGAGAGAACCTGGTGTCTATCTTTCTGTCTACGATCTCTACCAACCGGCTGGTTTTTTCGAACGGGATATCCATGAAATGTACGGCATCCATTTTGAGGGCAGCCCCAATATGGAGAAGTTCATCCTGACAGAGTGGGATGGACCGCCCCCGATGCGTAAGGAGTTCGACAGCGAGGCCTATGTCAACGAACACCTCAGTTGGCAGGAGTACAACCCGCCTTGGCTGCAAGAACTGATTGCCGAGGGAGGTGGTGTGATTATTCCACCGGAAGAGCAGCGGTTTAGCCGGAAGAAGGACTAAAGATTAATTTTGAATTTTTAATGTTGAATTTTGAATTGATGAATGTGCTACGCACATAACCTATCGGAAAATACGTGAGCGAAATGAACACCGAAATTCAAAATTAGCGAGCAAAGCGAGCATGAGACCCGAAAATTACGAAGCCCAACGTCATCCACCGAGTAATGAGTTTGAGCTCAACTTCGGTCCCAACCATCCCGGCATTGAAGGCAACTACGCCTTGAAGGTTAAGCTGCATGGCGATGTGGTAGTGGAAGCCAAGGCTGATGGCGGCTACCTGCACCGTGGTTTCGAGAAGCTGATGGAGCAGCGGCTGTGGATTCAGAATATCGCCCTGGTACCCCGCATCTGCGTACCCGATCCCTCACCCATGGAAGTCTGTTACGCTATGGCGGTGGAGGAGCTTTGCGGTCTGGATGTCCCACAACGCGCCCAATGGCTACGCGTGATGCAACTGGAATTATCCCGCATTGCCGCCCATCTTTTTACCTTTGGCGGTCATGCCGCCACGACCGGCATGTACAGCACCATGTACTGGGGTGTGGCAGATCGCGATCTGATTCTTGATCTGTTCGAAGAGTTCACCGGTGGACGTGTTTACAGTATCTACAACATTCCCGGTGGCGTTCGCAGAGAGTTGCCGGATGGCTTTCTACGGCGGATCAGCGAAACCCTGGACTATATCGAGTCCCGTTTACCTGACTATGACAATCTTTTTTTCAAGAACCAAGTCTTTGTCAAAAGAGCCAAAGGCACTGGTGTAATGAGTCAGGAGCAGGCCTTGGCATGGGGCGTCACTGGTCCTAATCTGCGTGCCACAGGATTGGCCTTTGATGTGCGCAGAGACGACCCATATCTGGTTTACGACCAACTCGATTTCGAGATTCCCACCGAAGCGCATGGCGATGCCTGGTCGCGCACGCTGGTGCGCCGTCTGGAACTGGTGGAGAGTATCCGTATCCTGCGCCAGGTAGTTGCAGCGTTACCCGATATACGAGGCCCGATCCGCGCTCCCATTCCCAACCCACTCGCATGGAATGTACCCGTCGGAGAGGTCTATACCCGCGTCGAATCATCCAAGGGTGAACTTTGCTATTTCGTCGTCTCGGATGGCGGACCCAAACCTTACCGCGTTCATGTTCGAGGTCCTTCTTCCATGCATGCAGTGCAAGTATTGGAAAAAATGTCCGTGGGTTCCCGCATAGAGGACATCGCACAGACCATGTTCTCACTGGATGCCTGTCCCCCCGAGGTGGATAGATGAATTTTGAGTTTTGAGTTCTTAATTTTGAATTGAGGGTGAGTCTATGATGGAAGCGACAGGGAATGTCGTTAAGGAAAAGAGCTTTTTGTTTGCAGTACGTATAGTGAATGTTGCCCGGTATCTACGACAACACCATAAAGAATATGTACTTTCAAAACAGCTTATTCGTTCAGGCACAAGTATTGGTGCAAATATCGAAGAGGCATTGGCAGGCCAAAGTAGAAAGGACTTTATTGCAAAAGTGGCCATTGCATCAAAAGAAACACGAGAAACCGCTTACTGGTTACGTTTGTTGATTGCGACGGGTTACTTGAATGAAACGAGAAAAGCCGAAAGAACCTTACAAGATGATTGTAACCAGTTGACTAAGTTACTGACATCCATCGTCAAAACGAGCCAAGAGAATTAACAGATGGCAAAACCAATTCAAGATTCAAAATTTAAAATTCATAATTCTTCGATCGCGCACGAGGAACATGGCTCCATCCTCAGCCCGTTGAAGGCCCTCCAGTTCTTCGCTCGCAAGCCCGTCACCGTACCCTTGGAACCGCGCCCGGCAGCGGCCAACTATAGAGGCTTTCACCTCAATGATCATGAGAAGTGCATCGGCTGCAGTTCCTGTCAGAAGGTTTGTGACAACGCAGCTATCACCATGGTCAAGGTGCCGCATCTTCCAGAGGACCCTGTTAAGGGTATCCGTAACCTGCGTCCTGCCATCGACTATGGTCGCTGCTGCTGGTGTGCCTTGTGTGTCGATATCTGTCCCACCGGCTCCATTTCACTCTCCCGGGAATATGTCCACACATGCACCCAGGAGGAGATCGACAGCTACTTCATTCTGCCCAAGGAGATCGGCATACACGGCGTCGACTTTGGTCTGGGCTGGACCAAGACTGATGACTCTGATCTGCTCGACCTTGAGCGTCAGCCAATGGCGGAAACAGCACCGAAAGACCGAGTCGATAATTTTGATGAAATTGTGGCCGGCTATACAGATCAGCAAGCCGTGTTCGAGGCTTCCCGCTGTGTACAGTGCGGTATGTGTAACGATGCCTGCCCCACTCACATGGATGCCCCTGAATATATCCGCGCAATCTGGCAGGGGGATCTGGAAGAAGCCGTACGCCAGATCTACCATACTAATCCGTTCTCCCATGTCTGCGGACGCGTCTGCACCCATCGATGCGAGGATGCTTGTTCCATCGGTCGCCGGGGTGAGCCCATATCAATTCGCTGGCTCAAACGGTACGCCATGGATTCGGTTGATCATGAGCGCATCAAAGCTATCGCTGCAGAAGGCAAAGTCGACTATCTAAGCGGGCACAGGATAGCCATCATCGGCGCTGGTCCAGCTGGCCTGACTGCGGCCTATGACCTGGTGCGTAGAGGTCATGAGGTTACGGTCTTTGAGGCCAGATCTCACGCCGGGGGCATGCCACGCTACGGTATCCCAGAATACCGCCTCCCCTATGACATGATGGACCGGGATATCGATGTCATCACATCACTGGGCGTCAAGATCCAGATCAATACCCAAGTGGGTGTAGATATCTCCATGGAACAACTCCACGGCGAATTTGATGCTGTGGTACTGGCTATCGGACTGCACCTCGGCCGTTCCACGCGGATTCCCGGATCCGATCATAAGCAGGTCCGTAAAGCTGTGGATCTGCTGCGTATGATCACAGATGGGAAGAAATTCACCCCACCCAAACAAGCCGTGGTGATTGGCGGTGGAAATGTTGCCATGGACATTGCCCGTAGTCTCGCCAGACTGCAGATGCAGAAATTTGGCGATGTGAAAGTTACTGTCACTGCCCTGGAAGACAAGGCGCATTTCCTCGCAGACCCGGTCGAGGCCAAGGAGTGCAGCGAGGAAGGCATCGAGATTTTCGATGCGCGTGGTCCTCAGGAGTGCATTGTGGAAAGGGGTAAATTAAAAGGACTTCGCACTTGGAAAGTTCGCTCCATTTTTGACGAACAAGGGCGCTTTTCACCCTCTTACGATGAACGTGATGAACAGGTGCATGCCGGTGATATGGTCATTGAAGCCATAGGCCAGATGTCAGATGTCAGCCTGCTGGGCGATGAACTGACAGAGGCCCTGGAGTGGCAACGGGGCCGTATCCAGGTGGACGAGAGTGGGCACAGTTCGGTCGATTGGTTCTGGGCTGCCGGTGACTGCGTCAATGGCCCGGATGTGGTACATGCGGTCGCAGACGGTCACCGGGTAGCTGCAAGTATCGAGCGTTGGTTGAGTATGAAAACAGGAGTCACCGTATGACTGATGACCACACCAGCGGTTTCGAAAAGTTGCAATCAAAAAAGAGTCTCGCCGATATCCTTGAAGTTGCCATTGAGTTCGAGCGTACCGCGAGAGACTTCTACTCCGGCTTGATTCCCAAAGTCAGCAAGCAGATCCGCTACCTGGTTGAAGAGTTGACTGACGAGGAGCAGCGCCATTTCGATCTCTTTAGCGAATTAAAATCCCGCTCCGATATTGAGCAACAAATCCAGGTTATGATCGACACGCCTGCCAGCGACCAGCGTTTTTCTGATGCCATACACCTACCTGATCTTGGCGGCAGTCCCGATGACCAATCTGTTCTCCAATATGCCCTGGGGCGCGAGCATGCAGCCATGGAACAGTATCACGCACTGGCCCAATCAACACCGGATGGCCCGGTAAAATCACTATTTATCTTCCTCGCGAATGAAGAAACCCTGCACAAAAATCAGTTGGAGAAGCTTTACTACGAGCTAATCCATAGCGGCGGTGTCTGAGCATCGTGTCTAAGTTCTTGAGAATTTTCTTATTTGATGTGGAGTTTTATCTTTATTAGGCTACGCTTATGTAGAAAGGGAACCTACATTTTTCTTTGGTTGGCAAACTAAGAAATCTCTGTTAACGCTACGTGCGTAGTGTGTTCATGGCTGAACCTCACGCCATGCAGAGGAAATTATGAAGACTGTCTGTGCATATAGGGCAAAACCACCCTATGTCTTTGGCTTGTATTACCTCCTGTTTTACTCGGTTTTAATCCTCAACCTGACGTTCTTATCGACAACCAGTCGCGCTGATGAAGTCATCTCATACGATCTGGATCAAGCGATTGCCACTGCATTAGAGAATAATCGTTTAAGAACCATTTCCCAACAATCCTTGGAAATAGCAGAGGCCCAATATCAGCAGGCCCAATCTGCATACTGGCCAGCACTGAGTCTCAATGCCAGCTTTCAACGACGGGATGAGAGCGCTATCTTCGAATACCCGGAGATGAATTTTGATCTGGCCCCCGGTATGTTGCCGCCAGTGAATATCCCTCCGCAAGAGATCGAGATATTGGGTCGTGACACCTCACTCTACTCTCTCGAAATGACCTATCCTCTCTACACAGGTGGTAAGCGCTCGAGCCTGGTCAAACAAGCACGTATCGGAATCGATATTGCGAGTAAAGAAGTACGTCGCACTGATCTACAAGTGGTACAGGATGTTAAGCGCTACTTCTACGCAGCGCTCTACACCCATCAATTGAGGAATCTCGCGGAGGAAATCACAATATCCTTCGAAGTCCTGAGAGATGTCACACGGGCCTTCTACGAAGGCGGCTCTAACTCAGTCAACAAACTTGATCTGTTGCAAAGTAAATTGGTGCATGCCTTGGCGGATGCAACCCTTGCTGAGCTGACTGCCAAGCATAAATCATCCCTTGCTGCGCTTGCTTTCGCCATGGGTCTGGACTGGCGGGAAAAGATCAAGCTGAAGAATCCTGCCTATCCAACAACAGTTGAAAATACAGAACTGGAGATGCTTGTTGAGCAAGGGTAATCCCCCCATTAATAATGGGACTCAAAAGTAGTCACTGTTAAGCTGTCTGAGCCAGCTTCTGTATCGGGGTGATTCCACCTAA